>JBPEXC010000469.1:0-23136 GCA_052032035.1 Acidimicrobiales bacterium
ATCAACATCAAGGCGGTCACCGCCATGACATAGCCCTTCTCAGCAACAGAGCCCTTCTCCGCGGCAGAGCGCTCAGCGGCGGGTGCGCCCGCCCGCTGGTCGATCAGTTCTTCGTCACCCGTCCGTCCGGGTGCGAGCGTGTTGTGCGACATGCGACCCCTCGAGCCTTCCCGCGGATACGTCCGAAGGGTCTATCGGTCACTTTTGGGCGCGACTGAACGCAAGATGACTGGGTCGTTCCCCCTAGCGGCCCCGAGCTGGGGTTACTCGACGAGTCGCACCGGATCGCCGACCACCCGAACGCTCCACGTCGTCACCTCGTTGATGTCCGGTGCCCCGACGACGCCATCGACGTACTTCACCTTCCACCAGCAGTCGACGGGATTCACCCCGTCGTCGACGCACGAGTAGGTCGCCGGGAGATCGACCCGCATGCGGATGGTCCGGTCCTGCATGAAGTCGCCATCGGTGGGGAAGGGGTTGGCCACGCAGGGTTCACCGACGCACGACTGCGGACCGTGGGGGCCGGTGTCGGTGAAGGGCCCGAGGTCGCTCCCGATCGTCCCGTAGCCTCGCTCGTTGTCGATCGAGCGCCACACCACCGGCTGCGGGGTGCCGTCGGGTCGGAGCACCTGGATGTAGTCGATGCCGTCGGCGGCGTCGAACAGCGTGATCTCCAGGGTCTTGCCGGCGTGCTGCTCACCGATCTCGGCCAGGTAGAGGACCGCCTCGGACGCGGAAGGGTCGGCGAGCATCGGGCGCTCGGTCACGACGGTCATCCACTCACGGGCGGAGATGTTGGGGCAGAGCGACCAGGTCGCGAGCGTCGAGTTGTCGATCCGGGAGCAGCCCCACACCGCGTTGGACGGCAGATCGGCATTGTGGACTCGCAAGGAGTACATCGCCTGGTAGTTGCCGACGTTGGCCGTCTCGCTCTCGCCGAGCGGATTGTAGGCGCGCAGGACGTAGCGCCCCGACCGTGGGAGGTCGGCGACATCGACCCACTCCCCCTGGTCGTTGTTGGGATTGTACGTGCCCGGACAACCCGACCCCCGACCGACGGTCACCGGAGAGGCTGTGAGGTTGGCTGCCGTCTCGTTGTCGTAGTCGTCGAGGGTGGTGGCGTCCGGCCAGTAGAGGGTGAAGAGCATCTCCGGATCGTGAGCCGGAGGCCACGACGGCTCGTAGCAGGAGATCCGAGCCTGCAGCACGAAGTTGCCACCGGGGCTGTCGCCGGACGGCGAGCTCGGGTCGGCCGGGACGTCGACGATGAAGGCATGGCCGAGTGGGTCGTACTCGGGATTGGTCTCCTGGACCGCGCCCTCGGTGCAGTGACGCGAGTACTGCACCGAGATCAGGTCGCCGTCTCGCCGCTTGCGACAGCGGCCGTTGGAGTTGAGGAAGAAATTGGCACGAGTGCCGTAGAAGCCCTCGCTGCCGGTGCCGAGCGCACTCGTCGGGTTCCCCATCAACACGGGGAGCACGTACTCGGCGGTGGCGAACCGGGTGATCTCCGGCGCCTCGAACGACTCGACGACCGACCCGAAGTAGAGGTCGCCCTCGGCCCGGATGTCGACCCGAACCCGTTGGCTGCCCACCTTGCTCACCCGAACCTGCGGGAGCGCGGTGACGGCCGGATCGTCGAAGTCGCCCGGCTGGTCGACGAAGCCATTCTGGGCGGCGACGACGAGGGCGTGATCGGTGGCCTCGCCCTCGTCTGGCATCCACACCACCGCAGCCAGGGCCGCAGCATCAGCAGCCCGCTGGATCTCCTGGGCCCGCACGTACCACGCACCCACATCGGTCGCGAACGCCGTGAACACCAACATCGGGATCAACATCAAGGCGGTCACCGCCATGACATAGCCCTTCTCGCCAACAGAGCCCTTCTCACCAACAGAGCGCTCAGCGGCGTCCGGTGGCGCGAGACCGTCTGTGGGCGTGTCGGGGGTCGTCGTTCGTTCGGGCGCGACGAGGTCGCGCCCGGAGGCGTTGCCACGGTGCATGGCCGGCCGTCCGTTTCTCCTCTGAGGGGAACCGGAGGGTTGCCGCCGCCCGGTGCCGCCTGATGATCGTTGGCACCACCCCTGTCACCAGAGAGTGACACGGGTGGGTGACACTCCGATCGGCAGGCGGACGTTCAGACTTGAGCGACACCGGGGAAACGGCATCTCGGCGTCGCGTCAGTCGGCGTCGGGCTCGATGCGCATCACGGTCGTCTCGGTGATGACGTAGGTGCCACCGCCGAAGAAGCCGGTCTGGTACTGCTCGACGAACTCGACACGCACGCCGACGTATTCGGCGGTGCGCTGCTGGTTGTTGCGGTCGGACGGGCACCAGTTGTCGGAGTGGTCGCCGGTGGCGCACCCCCAGTCGTCGGTGTCTGCCCACTCGCTGTCGTCACCGATGTCCGCGAACTCGGCGGGTCCGTAGACGTTGCACTCCGCTCCGGACGGCGCCGAGCCGCTGAGGCAACCGCTCGGGGCGTCGCCGTTGGCGTCGGCCTCGAAGATCACGATCCGCTGCACGTCACCCTGGTCGTTGCCGAAGGTGGCCATGATCGCCTGGACGGCCTGGTGGTCGGCCTGGGAGTGTTGCCCGAGCTGGGTGACGGTGCGGGCGCCGCTCCGGGCCGCCTGCACCACGGTCTGGTTCGACTCCCACGCCTTGCCGATCTCGAAGATGCCGAGCACGATCACCATGAACAGCGGGATCACGATCACGAACTCGACGAGGATCGCGCCCCGTTCACGCTCCTGGCGGGGGCGGCGACGCAGCTTCGGGGCTCGCATCACTCGGCCTCCGGCTCGATACGGATCACGGTGGTCTCCTCGAGGATGGTCTCGTCACCGATGAAGCCGGTCATGTACTCGTGGCGGGTACGGACGTAGACCCCGACGAGGTCGGGCGGGGTGGAGATGTTGTCCTCGCGGTCGGTCGGGCACCAGTAGCGGTCGAGCGACAGGTCGGGCACGCAGCCGAAATTGCCGGTCTCGTCACCGAAGATGTCGTAGAACGGCGCCTCGAAGTCGGCGGCCGTGTAGTAGTTGCAGACGTCCTGAACCGGTCCGTCGTGGCAGCGCACGTCCATCTCGTCGCCGACGGCGTTCACCTTGTAGATGACGACGTACTCCACGGCCTGGGCACCCTGGGCGGCGAGGCCGTGGGCGACGGTCTGGAGCACGAGGAAGTCGGTCTGGCGGCCGGCGCCGTGCACCGAAGCCGCCCGGGCCCCCTCGCGGGAGGCGTTCGTCGTGGTGAGGCTGTTGCGGAACAGGAAGCCGAACTCGAACACCGCGAACAGCATCAGGAAGAACACGGGCGCCACGAAGGCGGCCTCGACGAGGGCCGCTCCACGCTCCGAGCCTCGGCGAGACCCGGCATCGGAGGAACGGGCGACCCCTCGGGGCCGCCGGACGACGCGCTTACGCATGGGTTCCTTTTCGACCGGCCGTCAGCCTCGCTTGAGGACGGAGGCGATTTTCCTCAACGAGCGCCCAACACCGGCCGGCGCCGGAACGCGACGAACGCACCCTTTCGGGTGCGTTCGTGCAACGAAATTTCGGCGAGTGCCGGCGGTCAGTCGGCCTGGACGTCGACCAGCTTGCGGCCCTTGCGGAAGCCGAACTTCACCGTGCCCGAGGCGGTGGCGAAGAGGGTGTCGTCGCCACCCTTGGCCACGTTGATGCCGGGGTGGAACTTGGTGCCGCGCTGACGCACGATGATCGCACCGGGCTCGACGGCGGTGCCGTCGTAGACCTTCACGCCGAGGCGCTTGGACTCTGAATCTCGGCCGTTCCGTGTGGAACCGCCACCTTTGGTCTTGGACATCTCAGCCCCTCTTGATTCCGGTGATCTCGATCGTCGCGTAGGTCTGGCGATGACCGTACCGACGACGCTGATTGGTCTTGGACTTGTAGGTGAACCCGTCGATCTTCTTGCCGCGGGCCTCGCCGACCACCTTCGCCGACACGGAGACACCGGCCAGCTGTTCGGGGGTCGAGAGGACATCGCCGCCGTCGACCAGGAGCACTGGCCGCAGCTCGACATCGGTTCCTGCTTCGCCGAGGCGCTCGACCTTGATGGTCTGCCCTTCCTCGACCCGGTACTGCTTGCCACCGGTGGCTACGACTGCGTACATAAGGGTTCGAGCCTATCGGTGGTTCAGCGCGACTGCACCGACTCGTCGAGCTTGAGCCCGCGGCCGTCGCAGTGGGGACACGCCGTCGACAACGACTCGAGGAGCCCCTCGCCGATCCGCTTGCGGGTCATCTCGACCAGACCGAGCTCGGAGATGTCGAACACCTGGGTGCGGGTCTTGTCCCGGCTGAGCGCCTTGCGGAACACCCGCACGACCTCCTCGCGGTTCTTGCGATCCTCCATGTCGACGAAGTCGATGACGATGATGCCGCCGATGTCGCGCAGCCGGAGCTGGTGGGCGACCTCCTCTGCGGCCTCGAGGTTGTTGCGGAACACCGTCTCCTCGAGCGACGACGAGCCGACGTTCTTGCCGGTGTTGACGTCGATGACCGTCAGTGCCTCGGTCGCCTCGATGATCAGGGAGCCGCCGGACTTGAGCCACACCTTGCGGTCGAGGGCCTTGTGGAGCTGTTCGTGCACGTGGTAGCGCTCGAAGGCCGGCAGCTGCTCCTCCTCGGCGTCGTAGAACTCGACCCGATCCGCAAGGGCCGGGGTGATGATCCCGACGTACTCGGCCACCTCGTCGTGGAGCTTCTGGTCGTCGATGATGACGCCGCGGTAGTCCTTGTTGAACTCCTCGCGGATCACCCGGGTCGACAGGTCCGGCTCCCGGTAGAGGAGCTTGACGCCCTTCGTCTTGGCCGCCATCGACTCGATCTGGCGCCACTGCTGCACGAGGGCGGCGACGTCGCGTTCGATCTCCTCGGCGGTGACGTTCTCGGCGGCGGTGCGCACGATCAACCCGTGGCCCTTGGGCCGGGCCTTGTCGAGGATCTGGCGGAGCCGCTTGCGTTCGTTGTCGGGAAGGCGCTTCGAGATGCCGTAGGTGTCGGAGTTGGGCACGAGGACCACGAAGCGTCCGGGCAACGACACCTCGGTGGTGAGGCGGGCACCCTTGTGGGCGATCGGGTTCTTCGTGACCTGGCACAGCACCATCTGCCGGGCCTTGAGCATCTCCTCGATCTTGGGCTGCCCCTTGGTGTCGGGGAACTCGCTCTTGTCGAAGGTGACGTCGCCCCGGTAGAGCACGGCGTTCTTCGGCGTGCCGATGTCGACGAAGGCGGCCTCCATGCCGGGCAGGACGTTCTGGACGCGACCGAGGTAGATGTTGCCGTGGATCTGGAACACGTCATCGCTGGGGCGGGAGACGTAGTACTCGATCAGGTTGCGGCCCTCGAGGACCGCGATGTGGGTGGCATCGGAGCGCTTCGAGACGACCATCGTGTAGCGACCGACCGGGCGACCCTTGCGGCTGCGTCCGCGGCGACGCTTCAGCTGCTGTTCGTCGAGCTCGACCGGGCCGTCGGCGACGATCTGCTCGACCGGTCCGCGCTTCTTGCGCGAACGGTTGCGGCGGTTGCCGTCGCCGCCCTGGCGATCGTCGCCGCCCTGGCCGTCCTTGCGGTTCGACCGGGCCTGGCCGCCGTTGGTGGACCCGGCGTTCTGCTTGCCGCCGTCCTGCTTCGCGCGCTGCTGACCGGCCTGCTGCCGGCCGGAGGCGTCGCGATCGGCGTCCTGGCCGCCGTTCTGGCTGCCCTGCGGGCCGCCTTCGCCCCCTTCGGCCGCCCGCTTGCGGCGACGGCGGCGGCGACGCTTGGCCGACGCCGAGGTGCCGGTGCCCTCACCGTCGGTGTCGTTGCGGTTGCCGTTGCGCTTGTCGGTGCCGCCGTCGGCGCCCTCGGCGTCGCTCTTCTTCGGCCGGGGCGGCGGGGTCTTGGGGACGGGGCGGGAGTCGCCGATCTTCGGCTTGGTCGCCGCCGTCTTGGTGGTGTCGGCCTGGGCCGAGCTGTCAGTGGAGGTCGCGGGTGGCGGGGCTGCTGCCCGTTCGCCGCCCGTCGGTGCCCGATCGTCGGCATCGTTGCCGTGTTCGGATGGGGCCATGGTGGTCGGTTTCCCTTCTCAAGACGCCTCCCGGAGCGCAGCGCTCGGCGCTGCGGTGTCGTCGGGAGACGCCGTCGGCGTCGGCCCGGGCGGTTGCTGCGAGGCGGCCTCGGGGGCGGGCTCGGAGCTGCCGGGGGAACCGGTGGTGGCCTCGGGGGCGACCAGGGGTTCCTCGCTGACGTCGTCGACGGTGATGAACTGGTGGGTGCGGCGGACCCGGCCCTCGGTGACCGTCGGTTCCCCGTCGTCGCCGCCAACCGCGTGGTCGACGAGACCGACGAGTTCGCTGGGACGGAGGGACACGGTCTCGGTGGCGAGGTCGGCCACGAGCTGCACGCCGGCGTCTGTCGGCCCCACGACGCGGAGGTCGAGAATGGCGGGGCGGACATCGACGGAGGCGGTCTTGCCCTTGCGCACGCGCTCGATCACGAGCTCGTCGGCGCCGAGGACGGTCGACACTGCAGCCGCCACATCGTCGACCGTCGCTCCCCCAACCTCGATCTGCCAACGGCAGCTCGTGATGGCTTGCTGGAGCGACGGGGTGCCCGGGCGCAGTTCGGCGGCGGCGACGACCCGGAGGCCGTCGGGCAACGCGTCGGTGAGCGCGGCGGGCAGGTCCTCGAGGTCGACCGATGTGGCGAGGTCGACGTCGAGGTATTCGGCGTCCGATTCGTAGCCGACGCTGAGGGCGAGCCCGAAGCTGAGCTTCGGGCGGGGTGAGAAACCCTCGCTGTAGCTGATCGGAAGCCGGAGCTTTCGGAGCGATCGCTCGAGGATCCGAGCGGTGTCGCGATGACTGGTGAAGCGGATCTTGCCGTCCCGGGTGTAGCGGAGACGGACCTTCATCGACCGGCTCCCTCGGGGACCCGGGTCTGGAGCACGACCGGCACGGCACCGCCGGTGGCCAGGTCCTGGCCGGTGCCCTGCGAGCCGCCGGCCGGCGGGGTGGCCGACGCCACGACGTGCTCGATGCCGTAGCCGGTGCAGGCGCCGCAGTCGTAGCACGGCGTCCACCGGCAGTCGGGCAGGCCGACCTCGGCCAGCGCGTCCTGCCAGTCGTCCCACAGGAAGTCCTTGTGGAGGCCGGCCGAGAGATGATCCCACGGAAGTCCTTCGGCCTCGGTGCGGTGGCGATGAACCAGATCGTCGATCGAGAGCCCGGCCTCGGCGGCGGCGTCGGTCCAGCGGTCGAGCTCGAAGAACTCCGACCACTCCTGGAACACGCCGCCCCGGCGCCACACGCCCTCGATCACCGCACCCATGCGGCGGTCGCCGCGGCTGGCCATGCCCTCGACGAGGGTGGCCTTCGGGTCGTGCCACTTGAGCGACACCCCGCGCATCTTGCGGGTGGCGTCGCGCAGCAGGTTGACCTTGCGCTGCAGCTCCTCGGGGGTGTTCTGCCCGAACCACTGGAACGGCGTGAACGGCTTGGGCACGAAGCCGCCGACCGACACGGTCACCGACGCCCGCTTGTTGTGGCGCTTGCCGATCTCGACGCAGTTCTCGGCCAGCTCGGCGATGCCGAGGGTGTCCTCGTCGGTCTCGGACGGCAGCCCGATCAGGAAGTAGAGCTTCACCCGCTTCCAGCCCTGACTGAACGCGGCGTCGACGGCCTCGTAGAGGTCTTCCTCGCGGATCAGCTTGTTGATGATCTGGCGCATGCGCCAGGTGCCGGCCTCGGGGGCGAAGGTGAGGCCCGATCGCTTGGCCCGCTGGAGCTGGGCGGCGATGCCGACACCGAAGGCGTCGACCCGCAGGCTGGGCAGCGACACGCTGACCGGGCTGCAGCCGTCGGCGTCGCTGTCGTCCATGATGCCCATCACCGTCGGCTCGATCCCGCTGAAGTCGGCGGTGGAGAGCGACGTGAGCGACACCTCGTCGTAGCCGGTGCGCTCGATGCCGTTGCGCACCATCGTGCGGACCTGGTCGGCCGGCCGTTCGCGGACCGGACGGGTGATCATGCCGGCCTGGCAGAAACGGCAGCCGCGGGTGCAGCCGCGGAACACCTCGACGTTGAGCCGGTCGTGGACGACCTCGGTGAGCGGCACGAGCTGCTGCTTGGGGTAGGGCCACTCCCCCAGGTCGGCCAGGGTGCGCTTCTCGATCTCGGAGGGCAGGCCGTCCTCGATCGGTTCGATCCGCTCGAGGAGGCCGTCGTCGCCGTAGGCAGGGCGGTAGAGCGAGGGGACGTAGACGCCCTCGACCTGGGCCAGGCGACGCAGCACGGCCGCTCGATCGAGGCCCTCGGCCCGGGCGGCGACCAACACGTCGGTGATGTCGCCGATCACCTCCTCGCCGTCGCCGAGCACCGCAGCGTCGACGAAGTCGGCGAGCGGCTCGGGGTTGTAGCTGCAGTGTCCGCCGATGAAGACCAGCGGGTCGCGCTCGGTGCGCTCGGCGGCGTGGATCGCCATGCCGGCGAGGTCGAGGCAGTTGAGGACGTTGGTGTAGGTCAGCTCGGCCGACAGGTTGAACGCGATGGCGTCGAACTCGGCGGCCGGGGTGTGGTGCTCGACCGAGAACCACGGGATGCCCTCGGAACGCATGATCGTCTCGAGGTCACTCCACGGGGCATAGGAGCGATCGGCGCGGGCGTCGTCACGCTCGTTGATGATCTCGTAGAGGATCTGGAGCCCGGCGTTGGGCAGCCCGATCTCGTAGGTGTCGGGGTAGGCGAACAGCCAGCTGACGAGATCGTCGCCCGGAGCCTTGCCCTGGGCGCCCTCCTCGCAGCCGATGTATCGAGCCGGCTTCTGCACGAGGGGCAGATGGGGTTCGAGCGCGGTCCAGACAGACGACATGGTGGGCCCAAGGCTACCGCCCCGGCCCACCTCACCGGTCACTCGTCGGGGGTGCCCCGATGACGGTGGATCACCACACTCTGCACGAGGCCGACCGCGACCAGGCTGGTGAGCAGCGACGAACCGCCGTAGGAGATGAACGGCAGGGGGATCCCGGTGATCGGCATCAGTTTGAGCGCCATCCCGACGTTCTGGAACGTCTGGATGAGGAACATCATGAACACGCCGATGCAGATCAGGGTGCCGAACCCGTCGCGCGAGAGCCGGGACGCTCGCAGGATCCTCAGCATGATCAGCGCCTGGATCCCCAGGACGGTCACCGCCCCGACGAACCCGGTCTCCTCGGCGATCACCGTGAAGATGAAGTCGGTCTCCTGGGCGGGCACGAAGTCGAGCTGGGTCTGCGGGCCCTCGAAGATCCCGGCGCCGGTGAGCCCGCCGGATCCGACCGCCGTCACCGACTGCCGCTGGTTGTAGCCCCACCGCTGCACGACCGGATCGTCCTCGTCGCCGATGAACGACGTGAGGCGCGCCTCCTGGTACTCGGCGAGCATGCCCGAGGAGAACACGAGCGAGAACGCCACGACGCCCGACACGATCAAGAGCAACACCAGCCGGGCGGGCACCCCGGCGACGTAGAAGATGCCGAGGGCGATGAAGCAGTAGACGAGCACCGAGCCGGTCTCGCCCTCGAGGAGGACGAGCAGGACGACCGTCGACAGGATGGCGAGGCCGGCGGTGAAGCGGGGCGCTTCGGCGTTGCCGGTCCGGCCGGTGAACACCGCCGCCAACGACGCGATCAGCGCCAACTTGGCGAACTCGGCCGGCTGCAGGGAGATGCCGGCGATCACGAACCACCCACGGGTGCCGCTGCGTTCCACACCGATGATCAGGACCAGCACCAGCATCGTGACGGTGGCGATCTGGATGACGCCCAGGAAGTCGCGGAACCCCTGGTAGTCGATGGCCGAGACGACGGCGAGGGCGACCAGGCCGACGCCGACGAACACGATCTGGCGACTCACCTGGCCGTAGCCGACCTCGCCGCGGGTGGCGCTGTAGATCGCCAACAGCCCGATCGGGATCTGCAGGAACACGAAGAGGATCAGCGACCAGTCGACGCTGCCGAGCTTCGCCGACGCCGGCTCGCGGCGCAGGCGGGGTGCGGTGCCAGCGAGGGCGGTCACGGCTCTGCCCCTGCGTCGCTCCCGTCGGCGGCCGTGCCGTCGCTGTCACTCCCACTCTCACCGCTGCTGTCGCCGTCGCCCTCGGTCTCGGTCTCGGGTTCGGGTTCGAGCGACGGGGCTTCCTCGCCGGCGAGCGGGGCGGCCGGCGTCTCACGGATCCCGAGCAGGTACTCGAAGAGTCGGCGGACCGCCGGCGCGGCGGCGTCGCCACCGAACCCGGCCTCCTCGAGCACGGCCGCCACCGAGTACTCCGGGGTGAGACCCGGACCGAACCCGGCGAAGAGGGCGAAGTCGGCCTTGTTGGCCACCTCGGCGGTGCCGGTCTTGCCCGCGATCGGGAACTGATCGAGGGGGAACCCGGCGAATGCCTCCTGACCGGTGCCGGTGCGGGGCACCCTGAACAGACCGTCGCGGATAGCGTTGAGGGCGGTCGGGTCGAGACGCTCGTCGTGGGCGACGATCACCCGGAACTCGTTGGTCACCTCGCCGGTCTCGCCGTCGAGGGCGACGTCGACGATCCGGGGCTGGTAGCGGGTGCCGCCGGTGGCGAGCATGGCGTAGAGGTTCGCGAGCTGGAGGGGCGACACGAGCAGGTCGCCCTGTCCGATCGACAGGTTGATGTTGTCGCCGGTGGTCCACGGGCGCGAGCCCGTGCCGAACTCCTCGATCCGGTTCTCGGCGTCGGGCACCCGGCCGACGGCCTCGTCCGGCAGCAGGATGCCGGTGGCCTCGCCGAGCCCGAAGTCGCGGGCGACGTCCTGGATCGGGGTCTCGCCGTAGCTGCCGGTGTTCTGCCAGAACTCGTCGCCGATCGCGAAGAAGTAGGTGTCGGAGGATCGCTCGAGCGCCTCGCGCATGTCGACCGGCCCCATCACGGCGGCACCGGCGTTCTGGAAGCGGCAACCGGCGGTGCAGTCCTCGATCAGGTAGACGCCCTCGTCCTCCCAGATCTCCCACTCGGTTCGGAGCCCGGAGGTGAGGGCGGCGTATGCGGTGATCGGCTTGAAGGTCGAGCCGGCGGGATAGAGGCCGCGGATCGAGCGGTCGAACAGGGGCTGGTCGGGCCGGTCGCGCAGGAACGCGAACTGGTCGGAGCTGATACCGAAGATGAAGTCGGACGGGTCGTAGTTGGGCACCGAGGCGAGGGCGACGACCGAACCGTCGTTGACGTCGAGGGCGACGAGGCTGCCCGCCTGGGCGACGTGGGCGTAGTCACAGGTGTCGCACGCCTCACGGGCGCGAGCGTCGGCGAGCTCCTCGGCGAGGATCTGCTCGGCCGTCCACTGCAGGTCGATGTCGATGCTGAGCACGATGTCCTGGCCCGGCACCCCCTCCTGGAGGATCTCAGCGGTGCGGATGATGCGGTTCTGGGCGTCGATCTCGACCCGCCGCTTCTCCGGGACACCGCGCAGCGTCGTCTCGAACAGACGCTCCACACCGGTCGCGCCGAGCTCGTCGCCCGGCAGGTAGAACTGCAACGGGTTGCCGACGTTGAGTTCGTCGGCGAGCTCCTGGCTGGCGACGGTGCGGGTGTAGCCGATGATGTGGGCCCCGATCTCGCCGTAGGGGTAGGTGCGGACCCAGCGCCGCTCGACGTCGAAGCCGGTGAAGGTCCGTTCCGAGAAGGACACCCACGTCGCGTCGTCGACGTCCTCGGCCACCACCACCGGTTTCAGCGACCCGTTGCGGGCCCGCTCGTAGGTGGCGACCAGGTCGGCCTGCTTGGTCTTCAGCCCGGCGAGGTTGAGTTCGGCGGCCACGTCGCCGAACACGTCGTCGCGCTCGGCCTCGTCGAGGTCGCGCAACTGGGTCCAGTCGAGGGTGACCACCAGCGACTCCCGACGGCCGGCGAGCACGCGCCCCTGGGCGTCGAGGATCCGCCCCCGAGGCGACTCGATGTAGATGTCACGGGTGCGGTTGGCCGTCGCGGTCTGCTGGTACTCCGGTGCGGTCATCACCTGCAGGAACCACAGGCGCGACACCAACACGATCAGCAGGGCGATCGAGACGAACGCGAGCACGCCGGTGCGGCGGCCGGCCACCTCGTTCACGGGCGCCGGTCCTCGATCATCCAGCCCCCGAGGCGGGTGGCGGGGTGGACGGCGACGCCGCCGATCACGGCGACCGCCACCAGCACCCCGACGTTGCCGAGGTCGAACCGGGGCGGCGACTGCCCGAAGACGGCGCCGGCGAGCCAGATCACGGCCGTGACGACCGCGGCGGCGACCATGCCCTGGAGGGTGAGGAAGGAGCGCCCGGGCTGCAGGGCCCGGAGCTTCGCCTGGGCCAGCGAGTAGGCGACGAGGCAGTAGACGAGGGCGTGGAGCCCGAAGGGCCCGAGATGGAACAGGTCGACGGCGAGCCCGAGCGTGAAGCCGAGGGCGGTGGCGGTGGCGGGCGGTGCTGCGAAGCCGACCCCGATCAGCAGCAGCATCGGCAGATCGACGCGCACGCGATCGGCGAGCAGGATCCGGTCGAAGTTGGCGACCTGGAGCACCACGGCGGCGGCGATCACCGCCCCGGCGTGGGGCCAGGAGATGTGCGGCCTCATCCGTCCACCTCGTCGGTGGCGGCCTCGTCGACCTCGTCGGTGGCGGTGAGCAGGACGGTGACGAACACCAGACGGTCGAGGTCGGCGAGGGGTTCCATCGTCACCCTGCCGTCGGCCACGACGGCCCGGCCGACCGGGATCCCGCCCGGGTAGATCGAGCGATCGAGGCCGCTGGTCTCGAGCCGGTCGCCCGAGCGGAGGTCGCCGCCCTCCTCGAGGTCGAGCGACAGCTCCTCCCCCGGGCCCTGGCCGGCGGCGATGCCGAGGGCCCGCGTGCGGGGGGCCACCACACCGACCTGGAGGCGGCCGTCGCTGATCAACAGCACCTCGGAGCGTCCGCCGGCGGCCAACTCGACCCGACCGACCAGGCCGTCGCCGACGACGATCGGCATCCCGACCCGCACCCCGTCGTCGGTGCCCCGATCGATCTCGATGATGCGCTCGAGCCCGTTGGTCCGATCGGTGACGACGGTCGCGGCGAGGCGCGGCACCTGTTCGAGGTAGTCGACGTCCGTGGCCTCACGGAGCGCTGCGAGCTCCGCTTCGGTCTCCTCGATCGAGGCCACCCGACCTTCGAGTTCGGCGAGCTCCCGTCGCAGCTCGTCGTTCTCTGCGGCGAGGTCGTCGTAGTGCACAGCACCCTGCCAGGCATCCGCCACCGGACGCACGGCCCAGCCGGCCAGGTCGCGCACCGGCGCGGTGACGGTGAGCGCAGCCGAGCGCATCGACGCGAACGGGCCGGTCGAACGAGCGTCGATCGTCATCAACGCCACCGCCGTGAGGGCGAGCAGCGCCACGAGGCGACGGGCGGAGAGTGCGGGTGCGGCCACAGGTCCTCAGAGCTTGCCCCACCACGCCGCGGTGGGGAGCGCGGTCAGTCAGCTTGACCGGGATAGAGCTCGCGCAGCGAGTCGTAGGCCTCGAGGTACTGGCCCGACCCGACCGCCACCGCCTGCAGGGGGTTGTCGGCGAGCTTGATCGGCATGCCGGTCTCGCTCTCGAGCCGCTGGGGCAGACCGTGGAGCAGCGCGCCGCCGCCGGCGAGGGTGATGCCGTGTTCCATGATGTCGGCGGCCAGCTCGGGCGGGGTCTTGTCGAGGGTGATCTTGACGGCGTCGACGACGGAGCTGACGGGTTCGGCGAGCGCCTCCCGCACCTCTTCGGTGGTCGTGACGATCGTCTTGGGCAGGCCGGTGACGAGGTCGCGGCCCCGGATCTCGGCCTCGAACTCCTCGGCGAGCCGATAGGCGGAACCGAGCTGGATCTTGATCTCCTCGGCGGTGCGCTCACCCAGCGCCAGCGAGTACTCCTTCTTGATGTAGGAGATGATCGACTGGTCGAGTTCGTCGCCACCGATGCGCACGCTCTGGCTGGCGACGATGCCGCCGAGGGAGATGACGGCGACCTCGGTGGTGCCGCCGCCGATGTCGACGATCATGTTGCCGGTCGGGTCCTGGACCGGGAGGCCCGCCCCGATCGCCGCCGCCATCGGCTCCTCGATGATGATGGCCTGACGGGCGCCGGCGAACTCCGCCGCGTCCTTCACCGCTCGCTGCTCGACGCCGGTGATGCCCGAGGGCACGCAGATCACGATGCGGGGCTTGGCCACCCAGCGCCCGGGCGACACCTTGTGGATGAAGTAGCGGAGCATCTCCTCGCAGATGTCGAAGTCTGCGATGACGCCGTCCTTGAGCGGTCGGATCGCCTGGATGTGGCTGGGTGTGCGACCGATCATCCGCTTCGCCTCGAGGCCGACGGCCAGGGGGCGTCCGGAGTTGACGTTGATCGCCACCACCGACGGCTCGTTCAACACGATGCCGTGACCGCGCACGTACACGAGGGTGTTGGCCGTGCCGAGGTCGACGGCCATGTCGCGGGCTCCCACGGAGCCGAGCACCGATGTGATTCGCTTCGCGGCCATAGTTGCTCCCGTCGGCTCCTGCCCCGCACGCCTCCGTCACCCTACGACCCGGCTTCCGGGCCTCACAAGGGCAAGGCGATTCTACCCACCACCGAACGTGCGAGGTGCCCGCGACCAGTGGCCACGGGCACCTCGACGGTGTGCTCGGTTGTCGGCGACGGCGCGGGGGCCGCCTCGGGGGCCTCAGAGACCCGGGAAGAAGATGCCGATCTCGCGCTCGGCCGACTCGTTGGAGTCGGAGCCGTGGACCAGGTTCTCGGTCATGATCGTGCCGAAGTCGCCACGGATCGTGCCGGGGGGCGCCTCGGCCGGATTGGTCGGGCCCATCATCGTGCGGACGATGGCGAAGGTGTCGTCGGGGCCCTCGAGCACGGCCACGAGGGCGGGGCTGCGGCTCATGAAGGCGACCAGGTCGTCGTAGAAGGGCTTGCCGACGTGCTCGGCGTAGTGCTCGGCGAGGGTGTCGGCGTCGAGCTGGCGGAGCTCGGCCGCCAGCAGGGTCAGCCCCTTGCGCTCGAAGCGGGACAGGATCTCGCCGGCGAGACCACGCTCGACGGCATCGGGCTTGCAGATCACGAAGGTACGGCTCACGAGGGCGAGGCTACCGGGCCGGAGGTCCGGCCCGGTCGCCGCTCAGGCCTGGACCAGTTCGAGCTCTCCGAGCCAGGTGCCGTCCTCACGGATGAAGAGCTCGACGGTGTGCTCGCCGGGCTCGAGGTAGACGGTCACGTCGCCACCGGCGTCGTGGTTGTTGAGCGTGTCGGTGCCGTTCGTGGTGAACCACTTGTAGCCGGCGCCGCCGGGCTGGCCGTCGATGTAGGCCCAGAACGAGTCGGCGCTGCTGCCGTTGGTGCCGATGTCGTGGCCACGCACCTGGTAGTAGCCGGCCTCGGTGACCGTGAAGGTGAAGGTGGCCGAGCCGCTGGCCTGGTGGGCACCGTCGTAGTTGTTGCCGATCGAGTTGTTGTTCGTACCGATCCGGCCGTTGTTGTAGGTCATGTTGCCGCTGAGCACGGCGTTCGACGCGCTGACCGACAGCACCGGGGTGGGGGCCGCCGTCGTCGGCGGCGTGGTCGGGCCGGTGTAGATCGAGAACTGGTGGTTGTTGGCCGAACTGGAGCTCTTGCAGACACCGGGCGACGACGACCAGGTGATCAGCTCGGCACCGGAGTTGGTGGCGTTGCCGTTCACGTCGAGGCACTGGTTGGTGGCCTTGTTGATCAGGTTGTAGGTGGGGGTGCCGTCGGGCTTGGTGTAGGACGGCACGTAGGTCCACAGCTGGTTGTCGTTCTCGACGCAGGTCTGGTTGGTGACCGGGGCGACCGAGCCGGTGGCGCCGAGGCACGTTCCGTTGCCGCCCGACAGGGTGACGTAGCCGTCGTCGCGCTGATGGATGTCGAACGGCGGTGCGGTGTTGGGGTCGCAGTTCTGCTGGCGGACCTTGTTGTCGCCGCCGACGACGAGGCACAGCCCGTTGGTGACGGGCTGGAGCACGCCGCTCGCGATCAGGTTGCCCGTCGGTCCGAGCGGCGGGGCCGTGGTCGTCGTCGACGAGGGCGGAGGCGGCGGCGGGGTGGCCGTCGTGCTCGTGGTCGACGGGGCCGTGGTGCTCGACGTGCCCTCGGGGGCGAGGATCGTCGTCTCCAGCTCGTACTGGTCGGGGCGGGCCTCACCGATGTGGTTCCCGGTGTCGGTCAGGAACTCGCCGGCGTCCTCCTCGAGCGCCGACATCGTGCTGAGCCCCGCCGCAGCGAAGGCCGACAGCGTGAGGGCGTAGCCGGTCAGGGTGGCGCCCCGCTGGAGGGCACGCGTGGTCTCACGGAAGGTCTTCACGTTCGGGTCAACGACCACCGCCCCGGATTCCTTGAGCCGGATGGCCCATCCGGCCCATCCGACGGGCAGCCCTCCCCGGGGGCCGCCCTCGGCCGGGGGCCGATCGACTCCTGACCGGCCCTCGAGATCAGCCGGGCCGGTTGTGGCGGCGGCCGACCGGGAAGTCGTCGGCGTCGACGACGCTGCGGGCGACCGGGCGGACCTCGCCGACCAGATAGAGCGAGCCGGCCACCAGGATCACGTCGTCGTCGGCGGCCACGGCCTTGGCTCGTCCGAACGCCTCGACGGCGTCGGGCACCACCTCGACGCGGACGTCGAGCGAGCGAGCGGCGGCGGCCAGTTCGGTCGCCGGGATCGACCGCGACCACGCCGGCTGGGTGAGGATGACGGCGTCGAAGTCGGCGGCGCCGATCGCCTCCAGCATCTCGACCGGATCCTTTCCGTTGAGGAGGCCGAACACCAACACCCACGAGCCGAGGCGGGCGAACTCGGTGTCGAGGGTCTCCTTGGCAGCGCGGGCGCCGTCGGGGTTGTGGGCACCGTCGAGGATGACGAGGGGGTCGACGCCCACGACCTCGAACCGGCCCGGCAGTTCGATCTCGGCGAGGGCCTCCTCGAGCACCTCGGCATCGAGGGGCCGTCCGAGCAGGGCCTCGACCGCAGCGATGGCGGTCACGAGGTTGTCGGGTTGGAACGAGCCGTGCACGCCCAGGAAGAGCTGCTCGTAGGCGGTGCCGGGCGTGCGCACGTCGAGGGCCCGCCCGCCGACCGCCATCGACTGGTCCTCCAGTGCGAAGTCGCGTCCCGCCACCCACAGCTCGCGGTGGGGCTCGGCCTCGGCGGCGGCGAGGAACACCGGGTCGTCGGTGCCGAGCACCACGTGGCTGTCGGGCTCGATGATGCCGGCCTTCTCCCAGGCGACCTTGGCCTTCCATCCCTCGGCACCGTCGGTGTGGTCCTTGCCGAGGTTGGTCAGCACCGCCACGTCGGCCTCGACGATGTTGGTCGAGTCGAAGCGGCCGAGCAGTCCGACCTCGACGACGGCCACGTCGACGCCCTGGTCGGCGAACCACACCAGGGCGAGGGCGGTGAGCAGGTCGAACCGACCCGGCGGGTGTTCGAGGGTGGGCACGACCGCCGCGAGCAGCGTCATCACCCGTGCGAACTCGTCGTCGGGGATCGGCCGACCGTCCCACACGATCCGCTCGTTGATGCGCTCGAGATCGGGGCTGGTGAGCAGGCCGACCGACAGGCCGGTGGCGGCGAGGATCTCGGCGGCGAAGCGCGACGTCGACCCCTTGCCGTTGGTGCCGGTCACGTGGATCACCCGATACGCCGACTGGGGGTCGGCCAGGGCCGCCATCAGCTCCCGGATCGGGGCGAGGCTCAGGCCCTCGGTGGCCCCGGCGGTCGGCAAGGGTGCGCCGGTGCCGGCCGGCGCGGCGGAGCCTTCGAGGTTGGTGTGGGCGTCGAGGTAGGCGAGCGCCTGGCGGTAGTCCACGTGGGTTCCGGGGGACGGGCGACGCGGGCGGGCGTCGTCAGGAGGCGGCGCGCCGCTGACGGTCGTCGGCGGTGCGCGGCACCAGCGTGGGGTTGACCCGCTCGAGCACCGTGGTGCCGTCGATCTCCACCCGGCCGACGTCGTCGCGGCCAGGCAGGTCGTACATCACGTCGAGCAGCACCTCTTCGAGGATCGCTCGCAGGCCGCGAGCGCCGGTGCCACGGAGCAGGGCCTGGTCGGCGATGGCGGCGAGGGCGTCGTCGTTGAACTCGAGGTCGACGTCCTCCATCTCGAAGAACTTCTGGTACTGCTTGACCAGGGCGTTCTTCGGTTCCACCAGGATGCGGACGAGGGCCTCGCGGCTCAGCTCGGCGACCGTGCCGGTGACCGGCAGGCGCCCGACGAACTCGGGGATCAGCCCGAACTTGAGCAGGTCCTCGGGCAGGATCCGGGAGAAGACGTCGTCGCCGTCGCTGATCGCCGTCGGTGTGACCTTGGCGCTGTCGGCGACCTCGGGACGGAAGCCGATCGACTTGGTGCCCATGCGCCGCTCGACGATGTCCTCGATGCCGGCGAAGGCGCCGCCGCAGATGAAGAGGATGTTGGTGGTGTCGATCTGCAAGAAGTCCTGGTGGGGGTGCTTGCGACCGCCCTGGGGCGGGACCGAGGCCACCGTGCCCTCGAGGATCTTGAGCAGGGCCTGCTGCACACCCTCGCCCGACACGTCGCGGGTGATCGAGGGGTTCTCGCTCTTGCGCGCGACCTTGTCGACCTCGTCGATGTAGATGATCCCGGTCTCGGCCCGCTTCACGTCGAAGTCGGCGGCCTGGATCAGCTTGAGGAGGATGTTCTCCACGTCCTCGCCCACGTAGCCGGCCTCGGTGAGGGCGGTGGCGTCGGCGATCGCGAAGGGGACGTTGAGCATGCGGGCCAGGGTCTGGGCGAGGAACGTCTTGCCGCAGCCGGTCGGGCCGATCAACAGGATGTTCGACTTCGCCAGTTCGACGTCGGGACCGCCCGGCGTCGACGCCTTCTGGGCGCCGTATTGGATCCGCTTGTAGTGGTTGTAGACGGCGACCGAGAGCACCTTCTTGGCGGCTTCCTGACCGATCACGTAGTCGTTCAGGAAGTCGAAGATCTCACGGGGCTTGGGGAGCTCGTCGAAACCGACCTCGGGACCCTCGGCCAGTTCCTCTTCGATGATCTCGTTGCACAGGTCGATGCACTCGTCGCAGATGTAGACCTGCGGGCCTGCGATCAGCTTCTTGACCTGCTTCTGCGACTTGCCGCAGAACGAGCACTTGAGGAGCTCGCCCCCTTCACCGAACTTTGCCACGGCCGATCGCCTCCCCTACCCGTCTCGTCGCTCGTGTCTCAGGAATCCAGGGCCCGGATCGGGCCGGCCATGTCGGCCGCGTTGCGATGACTGATCACCTCGTCGACCACGCCGTAGTCCTTGGCCTCGGCGGCGGTCATCACGAAGTCGCGCTCGGTGTCCTTCTTGATCCGCTCGACGCTCTGGCCGGTGTGGTGGGCCAGGTTCTCCTCGAGCTGCACCCGGAGGCGCTCGATCTCCGCAGCGGCGATCTCGAGGTCGGAGACCTGCCCCTGGGCGCCCGAGTAGGGCTGGTGGAGGAGGATCCGAGCGCTCGGCAGCGCCATCCGCTTGCCGGGGGTGCCGGCGGCGAGGAGCACGGCGGCGGCCGAGGCGGCCTGCCCGAAGCAGATCGTGGCCACGTCGGGCCGGATGAACTGCATCGTGTCGTAGATCGCGAACATGGCGTTCACGTCGCCGCCGGGCGAGTTGATGTAGACGCTGATCTCCCGGTCGGGGTTCTCCGACTCGAGGTAGAGCAGCTGGGCGCAGATCAGGTTGGCGACCGTGTCGTTGATCGGCGTGCCGAGGAAGACGATGTTGTCGCCCAGCAGGCGGGAGAAGAGGTCGGTCTGTCGTTCACCCTTCGGCGTCTGTTCGACGATGTAGGGCATGTAGGAGTTGAGGACGGGGTTCACGCATCGTCTCCTTCGGAGTTGGCGTCGTCGCCAGTCTCGGGCTCGGGGGCCTCGAGAGAAGCTGCATCGATGGGATTGCCTTCCTCATCGACGACCTTGACCCGTTCGATGAGCCAGTCGAGCGCCTTGCTCTTCTGGAGGTCCGAGCGTACCGCCGGCAACTGACCGGCGTCCGTGAACTGGGCGCGAATGTCGGCGATCGGGCGGCCGACCTGCTCGGAGACCTGGGCGAACTCGGCGTCGAGGTCCTCGTCGGACACCTCGATGCCCTCGGCAGCGGCGAGGGCACGGAGGGCGAGATCGATCCGAGCCGAGGAGCCGGCCTGCTCGCGGAGATCGGCGACGAACTGCTCACGGGGCTGACCGGTGAACTGCATGAACTGCTCGAGGCTGAGGCCGGAGGCCTGGAGGCGCATCGACATGTCCTGCACCCGGTTCTCGAACTCCATCGTGACGAGGGCCTCGGGCACGTCGTCGTCGGAGACGAGGGCGCCCAGCGCCTCGGCGGCGCCGTTGCGGCGGGCGGCGATGGCGGCGTCGCGGCTGGAGGAGCGCTGCTTCTCGCGCAGGTCGTCCTTGAGGGCGTCGAGCGAGTCGAACTCGGTGTTCTCTGCGGCCCAGGCATCGTCGGCCTCGGGGAGCACGGTGGTCTGCACCTGCTTCACCTCGATCGAGAACTCGAGGGGGGCCTCTTCGTCCTCGTCGGGGTGGTCGGCGGTGAACTCGAGCGAGTCGCCCACCGAGACGCCCTCGAGCTCGGTGTCGAGCTCGGGCACGAGGCCGCCCATGCCGACCTCGTAGGTGTAGTCGTCCTGGGTGAGGCCCTCGAGCTCTTCACCGTCGTGGACGACCCGGATGTCCATCGTCACCCGATCGCCGGGTTCGGCGGGGCGGTCGGCGTCCTCGAGGGTGCCGTACGGACCGAGCATGCGCTCGACCTCGGCGTCGATCAGTTCCTCGTCGACCTCGGGGCTCGGGACGGTGACCTCGAGGGCGTCGTAGCCCGAGATCTCGACCGAGGGGCGCACCTCGACGACGGCGTCGAAGGTGATCGGACCCGACTCCTCACCGTCGGTGATGTCGATCTCCGGTGGGGCGATCACGTCGACCTCGTGTTCCTTCACGGCGTCGACGTAGTAGTTGGGCAGACCGTCCTGCAGGGCTTCCTGCCGGGCGTACTCCGAGCCGATGCGGGCCTCGAGCACCTTGCGGGGCGCCTTGCCGGGACGGAAGCCGGGGAGGCGCACCTCCTTGGCCAGCTTCTTGAACGCTCGGTTCAGATCCTGCTCGAACTCTTCCTCGTCGATGACGACGACGAGCTTCACCTTGTTGCCCTCGAGGGCTTCCACGGACGATTTCACCGGCCGGAGTGTACCGAGGTGCAGGTAGTCTCAGGCCGACCGGGATGTGGCGCAGTTTGGCTAGCGCACCTGCTTTGGGAGCAGGGGGTCGGGAGTTCAAATCTCCCCATCCCGACCAGTCTTCGCCCTCCAGGGCCCGGGCCACCGCCGTCCGCCAGCCCCGAGGCTGATCCGCCGGCCCACTGATTTCCATGATCATCCGACGCCGTGTACCGCCAACATCAGGGACGGGCGGGAGCGTGCGACCGGATCGCGGCCAGCCGTCCAGCCTCGTCGCCGAGTTCCATCCCCCGCAGTTCACCGCGGCGCTGCTCGGCCTGTTCGCCGTGTGGTGCGTCTCCATCTTCAGCGCACGCAACAGCACCGCCACCATCGTCGCAGCGCTCACCTCGGCGGCGTTCCTCATCCTCCGCCACAGAGTGCTCGCCGCCCGCTTCCACGCCGACGGAACCCTCGTCGTGAAGCACTGGTTCTCGCTCGACGAGTACTCGGCCGACGACGTCGTGATCGTCGCTCGGTCCCGCCCGGTCAGCCACGATCTGCTGAGCTTCCGTGTGCGCTCACGCTCGAGCGGATCGAGCCGACGCATTCCCGCCCTCTCTTCCGTGCGCCTCGCACCGTTGTGGCCACGGCCGGGCCGACTGGAGCGCCGAATCGAACAAGCAGCGAGGGACTGCGGCTTCCACGTCAGCCACGAACGAGCGAGAGCACTCTTCCCCGAAGACTGATCGACGCCGCGATTCAGCGACGCCGGCCTCTGGCACGACCCAACCGCTCTCGGACACGGAGCGGAGCAGCGTCGGATGATCTATCGCCGGGCCGTGTGAACATCTAGCCAGATAGCGGTTTGTTGGCGAGGATTTCCTGCATGCTCGAGACCGGCCTGCCAGCAGCGCACCACACGACCGCAGCACGGCCGCGGGGTCCGCTGACCCCCCGCAGGGCCCGCGGACCCGGCCTCGCCGACGACAGCAGCGATTGACTTCTGAAGTTGTTCAGATATTCTCATGTCATGCGAGCGATCGAGCGACCGTTCTCCGAATTCCTGCGTCAACCAAACGACGTCGTCGCCGAATTGGCGGATCATGACGTCGTGCTGCGACGCCGGAACGCACCGTCGCTACGACTCAGCGACGCCGAGCGCGAGGACGAGCGGTCCGAAGCCTTCGAAGCACTCGCCCGACTACTTCGAAACATGATGGCCCACAACCCGTCCGGACTGGAACAGACCGCCATCGACGCGTTCCCCTGGGCAACCTTTCTCCCCAAGCGCGACCGACGACTCTTCCTCGACGAGTTGACCACGACCCTGATGGCCGTCGCCGGCATGGAGAACTTCGCTCCTGTGGGACAACTGCTTCGAGAATGGAGAGCCACCGCCGAGATCCACGCCGACCCGAAACTCGCTCGCCGCCTCCGCCGATCGATCGATGCCGACGGCGCCTCGGTGCCGACCCCGACGTAGGCGGCCATGGCGAAACGCAAGGAGCGCGTGGCACCCCCGCCGACGAAGGACGGCTGGGACTTCCGGTTCGCGACGAACGACGCCGTGAAGGGCTGGGACCAGATCTGTTCGACGGCATCGGCCAACGCCCGAGTCGCCTGGGAACGGATCACAGCGAATCCCAGGCGAGTCGACGCAAGGCAGCATCGTCTGCGCGGTTCGCTCGGCGAACGAGCGGTCAACGGCATCCAGATGGAGCAGTGGCAGTACGAAGTCACCGCCGGCGGACGGATCTGGTACTGCATCGACGACGACAAGCGAACCGTCTGGATGACCGACGCCAGTGCCGGCCACCCAAAGGCGACCGAGTAGCGACCGCAGCGGATCCGGACGCCGGGTCGGGAGTTCAAATCTCCCCATCCCGACAACGGCGTCCCCGAGGT
>JBPEXC010000047.1:0-2790 GCA_052032035.1 Acidimicrobiales bacterium
CGGTGATGCGGTCGAGGCAGGCGCCGATGGTCTCGTCGAGCAGCGCCGGTGCGGTGGCGCCGACGGTGTGGCTGAGCGGGTGCGACATGGGTCACATGGTGCCACAGCGGCGCGGGCTAGCCCAGGCGTCTCAGCCCAGTCGCCGACGACGCAGCAGCGGGGCGATGTCGGGGTCCTTGCCCCGGAAGGCCAGGTAGCCCTCCATGGCGTCGACCGAGTTGCCCTTCGACAGCACCTGCTCGCGGAAGAACTGGCCGTTCTCCCGGGTCAGGCCACCGTTCTCCACGAACCACTCCCCCGCGTCGGCGTCGAGCACCTCGGCCCAGATGTAGGAGTAGTAGGCGGCCGAGTAGCCGCCGCCGAAGATGTGGTTGAAGTAGGTGCTGCGGTAGCGGGGCGGGATCTTCGGGTGGGCGATCCCGGCCTTGGCCAGGGCGTCGGCCTCGAAGGCCTCGACGTCGTCGGGGCCGAGCTCGGCCAGCGCCTCGGCGTCGAGTTGGTGCCAGGCCTGGTCGAGGAGGGTGGCGGCCAGGTACTCGGTGGTGGCGAACCCCTCGCCGTAGGCCCGGGCTGCCCGCACCTTCTCCAGGAGCTCGGCGGGCATCGGCTCACCGGTCTCGTGGTGCACGGCGTAGCGGGCGAGCACGGCGGGATCGTCGAGCCACATCTCGTTGACCTGCGACGGGAACTCGACGTAGTCGCGGGGCACGGCGGTGCCGGCGAGGCTCGGGAACCAGACATCGCTGAACAGGCCGTGCAGCGCGTGGCCGAACTCGTGGAACAGGGTGCGCACCTCGTCCATCGTCAGCAGCGCCGGCTCGCCGGGAGCGGGCTTGGTGAAGTTGCAGGTGTTCATCACCACCGGCGCCCGCCCGAGCATCCGGGTCTGGGACACCAGGGCGTTCATCCAGGCGCCGCCGCGCTTGGAGGGGCGAGCGAAGTAGTCGCCGCCGAACAGGCCGAGCACCGACCCGTCGGCCTCCCGCACCTCCCAGTAGCGGACGTCGGGGTGGAGCTTGGGGAGATCGTCGCGAGGCACGAACTCGAGGCCGAACAGCTGGTTGGCGGCGGCGAAGACCCCGTCGTGGATCACCCGGTCGAGTTCGAGGTAGGGCCGCAGGGCGGCGTCGTCGACGGCGAGCTTCTCGAGCCGGACCTTCTGCGCGTAGTACGACCAGTCCCACGCCTCGATCTCGTGGCCGGCGATCGCCTCGAGTTCCGCGGCTTCGGCGTCGGCGTTGGCCATCGCCGCCGGCACCAGCTTGGCCAGCATCGTCGTGACGGCGTCGACGGACCCCGCGGTCGAGTCGGCGATCACGTAGTCGGCGTGGCTGGCGAACCCGAGCAACGCCGCCCGCTCGGCGCGGAGCTGGGCCTGGCGGACGATGTTGGCGCGGGTGTCGGTGGCCTCGTCGACCCCGGTGCCGCGCCCGAGCGACGCCTCGAGCAGGCTGCGGCGCAGCTCGCGGTCGTGGAGCGAGGCGAGGCCGGGCTGCCCGGTCGGCAGGACCAGCGGCAGGAGGTAGCCGTCGCCGCCGGCGGCCGTCGCCGCCGCGCCGATCGCCCCGTCGGAGAGCCCGTCGAGCCGAGCGACGTCGTCGACCCGCACCGCACCGGCGTTGGCACCCTTCAGGAGCTTCTCGCCGAACGACGTCGAGAGGCTCGACAGCTCGGCGTTGAGGGCCTTCAGCCGCTCCTTGTCGTCGGCCGACAGCTGGGCGCCGTGGCGCACGTGGGAGTCGTAGGTGCGCTCGAGGAGCCGAGTCGCCTCGGCGTCGAGCCCGAGCGTGGCGCGCCGCTCGTGGAGGTCGGCGATGCGGGCGAACAGCGCCTCGTCGAGGGTGATGGCGTCCCAATGGGCCGACAGCTTCGGCGACACCTCGGCGTTGACGGCGTCGATCGTGTCGTTGCTGTGACTCGACACCCTGGCGTAGAACACGGTCAGGGCGCGGTCGAGCATCTGGCCACCGGCTTCGAGGGCACCGATCGTGTTGTCGAAGGTCACCTCGGGCTCGGCGAGGATCGCGTCGATCTCCGCCCGGTGTGCGACCATGCCGGCCTCGATGGCGGGCAGGAAGTCGTCGTCGCCGATCGCGTCGAAGTCGGGGAGCTGGAACGGGAGCGAGCTGGGGGCGGTGAAGGGGTTCGCCATCCCCGAAGGCTACCGCGCGGCGAGTTCTCGGGCTCGGTCCTGCACCTCGGCGAGCCGGGCGGCCAGCTCGTCGGTGAAGGCCCGCATGTCGTCGCGGTTGGCCCGCTTGCCCTCGACCCCGACGGGCGGATCCATCAGGTCGCCGACGACGATGCCGACCGTCGAGCGCCGGATCATCTTGGCGCCCTCGGGCATCGCCTCACCGGTGCCGGAGATCCCGATCGGCACGACCTTGGCGCCGGTGCGGGCCGACAGCCAGGCGGCGCCGTCGAACAGGTCGGCGACGTCGTGGCCGAACTGGCGGCCGCCCTCGGGGAACACGATCATCGCCTCGCCCCGCTCGAGCAGGGTCTTCGCCGCCGCCAACGCCTCGCGGTCGGCCTGACCGCGCCGCACCGGGATCGCTCCGAGGGCCGCACAGAAGTAGGACAACACCGGAACGGTGAACAGCGACTCCTTGCCGAGCGCCCGGATCCGGCGGCGGCACGTGGTGGCGACGAGGACCGAGTCGAGGTGCGACCGATGGACCGGCGCCAGGATCAGGGGCCCCGGGGTCTCCAGCACCTCCGACCCGCTCCATCGCACCCGCAGCAAGGGATGCAGCACGAGCCGGATCAGCTTGTGGACGACGCGGTAGA
>JBPEXC010000470.1:0-2068 GCA_052032035.1 Acidimicrobiales bacterium
CGGCGGCCGCCTGCAGGGCGGCGAGGTGGAGCTCGCGGATCGTGGGGAAGTAGTGGAAGATCAGCGACTTCGACACGCCGGCTCGCCCGGCGACCTCCTCGACGGTCAGCCCGTCGAGCGGGCCCTCGAGGAGCACCTCGAGGCAGATGTCGACGAGCTGGGCGCGCCGTTGCTCGGGGGAGAGGCGCCGCCGCCTGGGTCTGCCGGCGGCCGGATCGTCGCTCGGCGGGCTGTCGGTCGAGGTGTCGGGCACGGGGAGACGTCGGGTGGTGGTCGTGGCGGTCTACGGTCGGGCGATGGGCCTGTTCCGCCGCAAGACCGATCCGCCGCTGGTGCACCCGGAGGTGCAGCGAGCCATTGTGGTCCATGCGGGACCCGACGTGGTGTCGAAGCATCTCGAGGGGTATGCGCAGATCATGGGACGCAACGGACGCGACCTGCCCGTCGAGGTGGCGACCGCCCCGAGCGCGGCGTCCGGGGACGGGGCGTGGACCCGGTTCGCGCTGCCGGCCGGCGGCATGCACCCGTGGGAGGCCGCCAACCTGGCGTTCTGGTTGTGCGAGCTGGGCGACGTCGTCCTGGCGTCCGGGCCGTCGCCGACCTTCCCCGCCCACTGGCTGGTGCGTTCGCCGGCGGGCGGTGACTGGCTCGAGGGCTGGACCGTCGACTCGACCCCGATCGGGCTCCACGTGCCGATGCACCGCGTCGTGCTCGGCGACGACGAGGTGACGGTGCCGGCCCAACCGGTCGACCAGCTCCTCACCTCCCTCGGCGCCCCGGCGCTCACCCACCCGGCGTGGACGCCCCAGCCCCCGACGGTCGTGCGATCCGAGGACCCCCAGCGCGACCTCAACCCCGACCTCACCGACACCGCCCCCAACCGGCGGGCGCTGTCGCCGTTCGACTTCGGCTGATCGGCTCGGTCGGCCGCATCGGTTTTCTTTTCGTCGATCGGGAAACAGACGACCTCGTCATGCGTCCAACCCTTCGTGGCCCCGCTCTCATCGCCGCCGACACCGGCGTGCACGCCCCCATCGACTCGCTCGTCGGTCGCCGTGGCTGACCGGCACGGCGACGCCGCGTTCGTCGCGGCCGACGAGGCGGCGGCCCGGCGAGGCGAGCCCCAGGCGTTCGGTCGGCTGCTGCGCCGCTGGGACCACGACCTGCGCGGGGTGGCGTGGGCGGTGGTGCGAGACGCCCACGCCGTCGACGACGTCTGCCAGGCCGCCTACGAGAAGGCGTTCCGATCGATCGACCGCTTCGCCGGCGACTCCTCGATGAAGACCTGGCTCCACTCGATCGTCTATCGGGCCGCCATCGACCACACCCGCCGCGAGGGCATCCGACGCCACGAGACCCTCGACGCGGTGGCGGCCACGGCCGGGCCGGCGTCGACCAGCGACTCGGCGATCGGGCACCTCGAGGTGCTCGACACCTTCGGCCGCCTCGACCCCGAGACCCGGGCGATGGTGATGCTCACCGGCGTCGCCGGTCTGAGCTTCGACGAGGTGGCGGCGATCTGCGGCGTCGCCCGCGGCACGGTGGCGTCGCGGGTCAGCCGCGCGAGAACCCGACTGCGAACGGAGGCGATGTCGTGACCGACGGCCCGAACGAGGAGCGCCCGATGGGGGACAACGCGATGCCCGACGACCTCGACCCCGAGCTGCGGGCCGCCCTCGACGGGGCGATCGACGAGACGCTGGCCGGCGCCGTGCCGCCGGCGTCCGACGACTTCTGGGCCCGGGTCGACGGCGACCTGGCGGCGGTGGCGGCCGACCGACCGCCCGTGCGCGACGACCAGCCGACCGGCCCCGTGCGGGCCGTGCCGACGCTCTCGGAGAATTCCGTCGAGAACACCGACGACGAAACCGATACTGCCCCGGGGCGGGATACGGACGGACGGGTGGTGCGTCTCACGGACATGAACGACCCCACCACCTCCCGCTCACCCCTCCTGCTCCGCGCCGCCGCCGTCGTGGCCGTCGTCGCGCTCGGCGTCGCCGGCCTGGCGTTCGCCCTCCGCGGCGACGACACCACGACCGAGGCCGCCGGCCCCGACGGTGGCGAG
>JBPEXC010000471.1:0-9737 GCA_052032035.1 Acidimicrobiales bacterium
CCCCCCCCCCCCCCCCCGCCGCCCCACCTGGCAATGGGATGCGTTGGGGCGGGGCGGCCGTGTGAGTGTCGGCACAGTCGGAGACGACCAGTAGTCAAGATTGGTCGCTAGTCGCAGAAAACTCCGCACAGTCCCAGCGCGCACACGCGAACTGCGATAACCATTGGGGATGGGATGCGTTACGGTTCGGGAGGCGTCTCTTCGACGTGCTCCCGAAGGAGATGTGGTGGTGGTGCGCCTCGAGGCGCGCACCGGGCGGGCCACGCTGGTACTCGATTCGGCGTGGGTCGACCTCGCCCTCGACGCGAGGGAGGTCGATCCGGCGCTGCTCGAAGGGCTCGAGGTGCCCCCCGAGGCCATCGTGGCCTTCTACGACGACTGGGTCTGAGCGGCACGGGTCACACCCCCCGACCACCATCGGTCGCCGGCATGTGCGATGTTGTTACCCCATGGTCACTCTTCGTCCCCCGAAGTGCTACGTTGAGGGGCGCCTTGGTCGATGGACAAGGGTGCCCAAGCCTGAGGTCCCGACCGACAGGCTCGACAACGACGACGGCAAGAGAGTCGAAGACAAGGGCGGGGAAGAAAACCAGTGAGTCAACGACGACGTGCAATCCACGCATACGTGAGCGAAGAAGCCCATGATCGGTGGCACGATTTCGCCGCCGAGAACGGTGTGAGCGTCTCGGCGCTCCTCGAGGCCCTGGCCGAAGAAGTCGCCGGCGCCGACGAGAAGACCGAGGCCCACGCGGTGGTGCTGGAACGGGCGATCAGTTCGTCCCGCCAGATCGACGCCTCGCGGCGACGACGCCGCAAAGACTGACCGTCACAGCCTGACCGTCACGGCCTGACAGTCAGCGCGGCACCCCCGACCAGCGGTAGCCGCGGCGGTAGACGGTCTCGATCGCGTCCGACGCCGGCCCGAGCCGCCGTCGTAGACGAGCCACGTTGACCTCGACCACGTGGGGGTCGCTGTCGCCCTGCCAGACGTCGCGCAACAGTTCGGCCTTCGAGATCACGCGGCCCTCGGCCCGGCGCAGGGCATCGAGGAGGTCGCGCTCGCGGTCGGAGAGCACCAGTTCGGCGTCGCCGACCTTCACCAGTCGGCCCTGCACGGCGAACTCGACGCCGTACACCTCGTAGCGACCGGATCGGGTGGAGAGCTCGCAGGTGGCGGCGTGCACCAACACGCCGAGGCGGCTGCGATCCGGGACGACCGGTCGGAGCCCGAGCTTGGTCGCGGCGGTGGCGCTCGCCGGGCCGACGCACACCGGCACGCAGCGCTCCCGCATCGTCGCCAGCACCTCGTCGAGCAGTCCGTCGGTCTCGGCCAGCTGGGCGAACCGTTCGACCGCCGGTCGACTGGTGAAGGTGACGGCGTCGACCTGTCCGTCGACCGTCGAGCGGACCAGCCGGAGCGCGGGCTCCAGGTCGGCGGGAGCGTCGTAGTGGTAGGTCTCGATCGTGTGGGCCGCCACCCCGGACGCCGCCAGCCGTTCCAGGCCGTCGCACGTGCCGCTGCCGTCGAGGACGAGGGCGAGGCGACCACGGCCGCCGGTGACCGCGAAGAGCTGCTCGAGGAGGTGCTCGTGGCCCTCGACCACGTTCGCCACCGACAGCCCGGCGACGATGGCCGCGCCGACCGGCTTGGTGCCGCGGCTCCACACCTCGGTCCGGGCGATGGCGTCGCGGAGTTCGACGTCGAGTCCCATGGCGGCGGCGACCCCCATCCAACACTCGACCCCGAACGCCGAGAGGAGCACGAGGTGGTCCGGCGGGTCGGCGATGAACGCCTCGGTGGCGGCGAGGAGGTCGCCGACCTCGGCCAGGGGAGCGATCCGCACCGTCGGCCCGTGGACGACGGTGGCGCCGTGACGCTCGAACAGCATCGCCTGTTCGTCGGCCCGACGATCGGCGGTGACACCGATCGTGAACCCGGCCAGTGCTCTCGGGGTCATGCCCACCAAGTGTGGGGCGCGAATGTGACGCGGTTGTTTCTCACCGGTGACCGTTCGACGGGTACGGCGCCGAACGAACTCAGCTGAGCAACGCCACGACGGCGCGACAGCTGCCGTCGCGGCCGAGCACCGGGATGGCGATCAGCCAGGTGGAGCCGTCGAGGCCGGCGTAGTCGGTCACCAGCGGCACGCCCTCGGCCAGGACCTGGCCGAGTGGGCCGTGCCCGGGCTGCACCCGGGCGTCCGCGTAGCGTTCGGTGAGGTCGGCGCCCTCGTTGGAGTAGCCCTGCTCGAACCGCAGGTCGCCCGACTCGTCGGGCACCCACACCTCGACCCAGCGGGCGAGCGGGGTGTCGAGCGCCGACAGGAACGTGACGACGGTGCCGCCGGTGGGCCCGCAGGCGGGGACTCCGACCCCGATGCGCATGCCGGCGTCGACCGCCGCCTTGGGGCGCAGGAACCGCTCGGCGTCGCCGAGATCGTCGAGGAGGAGGGGGCGGCCCGACGCCCAGACCCGGCCCGGCAGCCCGGAACCCGGGTCGAACGAGGTGGCCTTGGCCTCGAGCTCGAAGTCGACGAGCGAGCCGTAGTAGCCGTCCGCGAGGTCGAGGCGGCCCCCCGACTCCTCCCACACCTCGATGGCGCCGGCGAGCTCGTCGCCGCCACACAGGAACACGACCACGCCGCGCAGGACGCCGTCACCGCCCGACGCGTCGAACACCGGGAGGGCGACCGCGCAGGCGATCTGATCGGCGGCGGCCTCCGACGCCCGCACGAAGGCGGGGTCGGTGGTCGACATCACGACCGGTCGGCGGCTGGCCCACGCCCGACCCGGGAGCCCGACGCCCCGGGCGAACCGGGTGTCGGGGCTCACGGTCGCGAACCCGGCGAGGTCGCCGTAGGAAGCCGAGCGGAGCTCGAGCTCCGCTCCGGAGGCCGTGGGAGCCCAGACTTCTGCGCCGCGCAGGAACGAGGTGGTGAGCAGGGTGGTCACTTGGTGCTGTGCGCTCCGTGTTCGTATTCCTCGAGGAAGGCGAGGACTTCTTCCCGGTACTCGTAGAACTTGGGGTCGGCGAGGACCTCCTTGCGATCCCGCGGGCGGGGGAGATCGACCTCGAGCACCTTGCCGATCCGAGCGTTCGGGCCGTTGGTCATCATCACCACCTTGTCCGCGAGCAGGATGGCCTCGTCCACGTCATGGGTAACACAGATCGCCGTCACCTGCGTCCGGTTCCACACTTCGATCAGCACGTCCTGGAGGTCCCAGCGGGTGAGGCTGTCGAGCATGCCGAAGGGCTCGTCGAGCAGGAGGAGCTTCGGACTGAGGGCGAAGGCCCGGGCCAGGCCGACCCGCTGCTTCATGCCGTTGGACAGTTCGCTGGCCCGCTTGTCCATCGCATCGCCGAGACCGACCCGGTGCAGGTAGTACTCGACGATGTCGGTGCGCTCCTGGGCCGACGCGTCGGGGAACACCCGCTCGACGCCCATGGCGACGTTGTCGCGTGCGGTGAGCCACGGCATCAGCGACGGGGCCTGGAAGACCACGGCCTTGTCGGGGCCGGCCTCGGTGACCTCCCGGCCGTCGAGCACGATGCCGCCGCCGGAGATCGAGTTGAGACCGGCGGCCATCGTCAGCGCCGTCGACTTGCCGCAGCCGGAGTGGCCGATCAGGGAGATGAACTCGCCCTTGTCCATGATCAGGTCGACGCCGTCGAGCACGGTGAGGGGACCGTCGGCGGTCGGGTAGACCTTGGTGAGGTTGAAGAACTCGAGGTAGCGGCGCTCGATCGGGCCCTCCTGGGCCTCGCGGTAGGCCTTGGGCGGCGGGTCGAGATCGACCGGCAGCACCCGGGGCAGTTCCCGGGCGACCTTCTCGTCGATCGACAGCTTGGCGCCGTTGATGCCGTCGAGGTAGTTGATGATCTCGTTGCGGAGCTGCTTGTAGTTCTCGTCGTGATTGAGCTCGGTGCGCTGGCGGGGCCGCTCGATGTTCACGTCGAAGATCCGCTCGATGCGGGCGCCGGGGCCCTGTTCGAGCACGGCCACGCGGTCGGCGAGCAGCAGGGCCTCGTCGACGTCGTTGGTGACGAGCACGATGGTCCGGTTGCCCTGGGCCCGGATCAGTTCGATCTCGTCCTGGAGCTTGGAGCGGGTGAGGGCGTCGAGGGCCGACAGCGGCTCGTCGAGGAGGAGGATCTCCGGCTTGGTCGACAGCGCCCGGGCCACCGCCACCCGCTGCCGCATGCCGCCCGACAGGGCGGCCGGCTTGCGGTCCTTGGCGTGGCTGAGTCCGACGAGGTCGATCGTCTCGTCGACCTGGCGCTGACGCTCCTCGGCCGAGAGGTCGCCGAGCACGGCGTCGACGGCGAGGCGCACGTTGCCCTCGACGTCGAGCCACGGCATCAGCGAGTAGTTCTGGAACACGACGCCACGGTCGCGCCCCGGCCCGTCGCAGGGCGTGCCACGCACCTCGACGACACCGTCGTCGGGTTCGATCAGGCCCGCCATCAGCGAGACGAGGGTGGTCTTGCCGGAGCCGGAGAAGCCGAGGATGGCGAGGAACTCACCGTCGGCGATGTCGAGCGACAGGTCGTCGAGCACCGAGGTGGTGCCGCCCTTCGGGTCGGCGTACCGCTTGGAGACGCCGCGGAGCGACAGGGCGGTCGTGGCGCTGGCGGCGCCGGTGGGGGTGGGTTCGGTCACGGTCATGCTGCGTGGCTCCGGCTCACCATGTTCTCGATGGCGCTCATGATGCGGTCGAGGAGGAAGCCGATCAGGCCGATCACGATGACGGCGAACATGATGCGGCTGAGCGAGTTGGAGCTGCCGTTCTGGAACTCGTCCCAGACGAACTTCCCGAGACCGGGGTTCTGGGCGAGCATCTCCGCTGCGATCAGCACCATCCAGCCGACGCCGAGCGACAGTCGCATTCCGGTGAAGATGAACGGCAGGGCGCTCGGCAGCACCAGCTTGCGGAGCTTGGCGAACCAGCCGAGCCGCAGCACCTTGGCCACGTTCTGCAGGTCACCGTCGACCGATGAGGTGCCGACGTGGGTGTTGATCAGCGTGGGCCAGAGCGAACACAGCGACACGACGAGCGCCGAGATCACGAAGCTCTTGGGCAGGAATGGGTCGGCGCTGGTGATCGTGGCCGAGATCACCATGGTGACGATCGGCAGCCACGCCAGCGGCGAGACCGGCTTCATGATCTGGACGAGCGGGTTGATCGCCGAGTAGAAGGCGGGGCTGAGGCCCGAGAGCAGACCGATCGGCACCGCCACCAGCGTGGCGATGAAGAAGCCGAGGGCCACGGTCTGGAGCGACGTCCACACCTGAGAGACGAAGGTGGGCGGCCCCGAGAAGCTGAAGTCCTGGACCTCGGCATCGCGGCCCTCGGCTCGAAGGGCGTCGTTGCGGGCGTCCTGTGCGGCGTAGAACTCCGACTCGGCAGCCCGGGCGGCCTGCCATTCGTCGTAGAGGTCGCCGCCGGCGGAGGCCACCTCGCCGGGACCGGGCAGGGTCCCGAGCGAGGTGTCGACCTGCGGCGCGAGCACCGCCCACACCGCCACGAAGGCCACGAGGCCGGCGATCGGCAGCACGAGGCTGCGACCGATGGCACCGAGGTCGATCGACGACAGCCGTGACGGCGTCGACGTCTCGGGGGTCGACGGTTGGTCGACGACGGTGACGTCGTCGACCGGGGTGGGATCGACGGTCGGTTCGACCGTCGGTTCGTCGATGGTCATCTCGCTGCTCATGGGAGTCTCCGTGCTGGCGTTGGAAGGATGTGGGCGCGTGGTGGGCGGGTCTGGGGCGGCTCGGTCAGCCGGTGACGCCGGAGGCGGTCACGGTCTGGCCGTCCTTGAGGCCGATCTCGAGCGACTCGAGGTAGGCGTTCGGCTGGGAGCCGTCGTAGGTGATGCCGTCGAGGAAGCCGCTCTGCGGTTCCTTGAAGCCGTCGGTCTCCGGCACGTCGCCTGCGGTGATGACACCGTCGTCGACCAGGGAGTTGGCGGCCTCGAGATAGAGGTCGGGGCGGTAGACGGCCTCGGCGGTGTCGAAGTACCACTCGTCGGTCTGCGTCTCGGCGATCTGGCCCCAGCGGCGCATCTGGGTGAGGTACCAGATCGCATCGGAGTAGAACGGGTAGCCCGCGTACTCACGGAAGAAGATGTTGAAGTCGGGCGCCGGGCGGGTGTCGCCGGGCTCGAAGGTGAAGTTGCCGGTCATCGAGGCGCCGATCACCTCGGCGTCGGCACCCACGTAGTTGGGGCTCGACAGGATCTCCACCGCCTCGGTGCGGTTGCCGTTGTCGTCGGCGTCGAGCCACTGCTGGGCCTTGATGATCGCCCGCAGCAGGGCCTTGGTGGTGCCCGGGTACTGCTCGGCCCAGTCCTTGCGCATCCCGTAGACCTTCTCGGGATTGAGCTTCCAGATCTCGTCGTCGGTGATCACCGGCACGCCGATCGCCTTCTGCACGGCGGCCTGGTTCCAGGGCTCGCCCACGCAGTAGCCGTCGATCGTGCCGGCCTCCATGGTGGCGGGCATCTGGGGCGGCGGGGTGACCGACAGCGGCACCTCGGCCTCGATGGTGCCGGTGGCGTCGCCCGACTCGTAGAAGCCGGGGTTGATGCCGCCGGCGGCGAGCCAGTACCGCAGCTCGTAGTTGTGGGTCGACACCGGGAAGACCATGCCCATGTTGAAGGTCTTGCCCTGGGAGGCCCACGCCTCCATCACCGGGCGGAGGTGCTCGGCCGAGATCGGGTGCTCGGGCACCCCGTCGCCGTTGAGCGGCAGGTTGGGCTTCATCACCTCCCACACCGCGTTCGACACGGTGATGGCGTTGCCGTTGAGGTCGAGGCTGAGCGGGGCGATCAGGTCGGCGGCCGTGCCGTAGCCGATCGTGGCGGCGAGGGGCTGGCCGGCGAGCATGTGGGCGCCATCGAGCTGGCCGCCGATCACGCCGTCGAGGAGGACCTTCCAGTTGGCCTGGGCCTCGAGCGTGACGTTCAGGCCCTCCTCGGCGAAGAAGCCCTTCTCCTTGGCGATCGCGAGCGGCGCCATGTCGGTGAGCTTGATGAAGCCGAGGGTGAGCTGCGGCTTCTCGACCGCACCGGCGCCGGCGGCGGGGGCCGCCGCGGTGTCGGTGCTGGTGTCGCCGGCCGCGCCGTCGGAGTCGCCCCCGCCGCAGGCGCCGAGCACGACGCCGCCGGCGGTCACCGATGCGAGACCGGCGAGCACTTGGCGTCGTGAGGTCGGGCGCTGGGAAACGGGGCTGTCGGTCATGGCAGGGGTCCTCTCCAGATCAGGGGTTTCGACCATCTTGGAAGACCCGGTTTTCCGAACCGTTCGCGGGGAGTGACGGTTCGTGGTCGCCCAACGCAACAGCGGGGTCGGCGCCGGTGATCTCTCTCACAGGGCGAGTGGCGGCCTGAGAGTCGGCGGCAATCGGGGCCACGGTCGCCGCGGCGTGCTTGAACGACGGCTGGCGCGAGTGGGGGTCGAAGTTGGCGGCCGTCACCCGATTGGTGTCGAGGTGGTGCATCGGCAGGAAGAGGTGGCCCGGCTGGATCGTCGGCGTCACGCGGGCGGTCGCCTCGAGCGATCCCTGGGCGGTGGTCACGGTCACCCGGTCGCCGTGGCCGATCCCGAGCCGGGCGGCGTCGGCGGGGGCGACCTCGACGTGCAGCCGGTCCGGCGACATCGCACGCAGGACGGGGGAGCGGTCGGTGCGGGTGCCGGTGTGCCACTCGGTGCTCGTGCCCCGACCCGACAGCAGGACGAACGGGAACCGGTCGTCGGTCGTCTCGGGGGTGGGCGTGATCCGGTCGATCACGAACCGAGCCCGCTCGTCGGGGGTGAAGAACCGGCCGTCGGCGAACAGGCGTCGCTCGGGATCGAGCTCGTCGGCCCCGACCGGGGCCGGCCACTGGACGCCGCGAGCCCGGTCGATCTCGTCGTAGCTGCTGAGCCCGGAGAAGTCGCACGGCGTGCCGGCCGAGATGCGGGCGAGCATCGAGAACGTGGTCTCGGGGTCGCTCCAGGCGTCGAACATCTCGCCGCATCCCCACGCCTCGGCGATCGCCTTGAAGATCCAGAAGTCGGCCAGGGCCTGGCCGGGGGCCCGGCGCACCTGCTTGATCACGCCGATGCGGCGCTCGGAGTTGATGAAGGTGCCGCTCTTCTCACCCCAACCCGCGGCGGGCAGGACCAGGTCGGCGCGAGCGGCGGTGGCGGTGTCGCCGTAGAGGTCCTGGACGACGAGGAACTCGAGGTCGTCCAGCCGGTCGACCGCCCGCCGCTGGTCGATCCAGCTGTGGGCGGTGTTGGTGGCGATCACCCACAGCGCCTTGATGTCGCCGGTGTCGATGCCGCTCATGATCTGGTCGTAGGCCCACCCGCCCTCGCTCGGCACGAGGTCGCCGTCGACGCCGAACACCTCGGCCACGCGGGCCCGGTGGTCGGCGTCGCCGTAGGGGAGGCCGCCGGGGAGTCCGGTGGTGAAGCTGAACAGGCGGCTGCCCATCGCGTTGCACTGGCCGGTGATCGAGTTGGCGCCGGTGCCGGGGCGGCCGATGTTGCCGGTGAGGAGCGCCAGGTCGATGATCGCCTGCGCGGTGCGGGTGCCCTCGTGGCTCTGGTTCACGCCCATCGTCCACCAGAACGACACCCGTTCGCCGGCCTCGATCAGATCGACCAAACCGACGATCTCGGCCGGGTCGAGGCCGGTCGTGGCGCACACCCGCTCGAGGTCGAACGCGGCGACGTGGGCGGCGAACTCGTCGTAGCCGGTCGTGTGGGCGTCGACGAAGGCACGGTCGACGGCGTCCCGCTCGATGAGGAGAGATGCCACCCCGTAGAAGAGCGCCAGATCGCTCTTCGGCGCGATGGCCAGATGGCGGGACGCCGCCACCGCGGTCTCGGTGCGCCGGGGGTCGATCACCACGACCTCGGCGTCGTGGCGGTTGCGAGCCACCCGCTCCCACAGGATCGGGTGGGCGATCGACAGGTTGGAGCCGACGAGGACGATGACGTCCGACTCCTCGAAGTCGGCGTAGGTGTAGGGCGGGGCGTCGAACCCGAACGACTGCTTGTAGGCGGTGGCCGCGGTGGCCATGCACTGGCGGGTGTTGCCGTCGCAGTGCCGGATGCCGAGGCCGAAGCGAGCGAGGGCCCCGAGGAGGGCCATCTCCTCGGTGGGGATCTGTCCGGTCGACAGGAAGGCCCGCTCGACGGGGGCGACGGCCCGCATCCGGTCGCAGAAGATCTCGAGGGCACGCTCCCAACTGATCGGCTCGAGCGGGGCCCCCTTGGTCGGGCGGTACATCGGGGTGGTGAGCCGGTCGTCGCTGGCGAGCGGCGTGAGCGCCTCCCAGCCCTTCGGGCACGCCATCCCCTGGTTGACGGGGTAGTCGACCGACGGGGTGAGGTTGATCGCCTCGTCGCCACGCAGGTGGACGTCGAGGGAACAGCCGGTCGCGCAGAACCCGCAGATCATCGAGGTGGTCTTGTCGGGGGCGAGGCGTTCGGGCACCTGGCCGAGGCCGAAGCCGCCGGGCCGGCGGCGCAGTTCGCCGGTCAGCGGCCCGTCGTGGCGCCGCAGGAGGCGACCGAGCGGGCTGTCGGCGAACGGGCGCTTCGAAACGGCGGTCATGCGGCTTCCTCCTTGCGGAGCTCGGCGAGGTTCTTGCCCGGCATGCGGGGCCCCCTCATGGCTTGGAAGAACACGCTGCGTTCGGCCACCTCGCCGACCACGGCGGCGGCGAGGCCGACGCCGAG
>JBPEXC010000472.1:0-4030 GCA_052032035.1 Acidimicrobiales bacterium
GCCGGATGGCCGGTGCGTTGCTGCTCGCCGTGGGGCTGAGCGCATGTTCGTCGGTCGACCTCGACGCGGTGGCGCCCGAGGAGGTCTATACCGAGGCGGTGGCCGAGAGCGGCGAGTCGACCACGACGACCGAGGACGCCGGCGGCGCCACGTCGACCGAGTCGACGGCGGCCGACACCACGACCTCGACGACCGAGGCGGTGGCGTCCACGACCGAGACGGTGACCTCCACCGAGGCGACGTCGACCACCGAGGCGGAGGTGATCGTCGAGGGGACGAGCACGGTCCCGCCCGAGAGCACGGTCCCGCCCGAGAGCACGGTCCCGGCCGAGACGGAGGGTGAGGCGCTCACCGAGCTCCCGCACACGGGCCCGGACGAGGTGCTCCTCATGATCGCGGTCGGCTGCGCCCTGTTGGTGGGCGGCCGTTCGTTGGTCGACCTGACCAACGCAGCGCAGCGGCGACTGCTGCTGCCGGTGCGTCGCCACCGGTCGATGCCACCCCGCTGAGGGCGGAGCGACACCGACCGGACGGCGAATCCGAGCGTCAGATGCGCTCGATGATCACGGCCGGGGCCATGCCGCCGGCGGCGCACATGGTGACCAGGCCGGTCTGGAGGTCACGGCGCTCGAGCTCGTCGAGCACGGTGCCGACGAGGATGGCGCCGGTGGCACCGATCGGGTGACCGAGGGCGATGGCCGCACCGTTGACGTTGATCTTCTCGCGATCGATGTCGAGGTCGCGGATGAACTTCTCGGCCACGACGGCGAACGCCTCGTTCACCTCGAACAGGTCGATGTCGTCGAGCGACATGCCGGCCTTGTCGAGCACCTTGCGGGCGGCGGGCACCGGGGCGTTGAGCATGAGGGTCGGGTCGTCACCGACGTTGGCGTTGGCGACGATCCGGGCCCGGGGCTTGAGGCCGTGGGCCTTCGCATACTCGGGGCTGGCCAGCAGCAGGGCGGCGGCGCCGTCGACGACACCGGAGGAGTTGCCGGCGTGGTGCACGGCCTCCCACTCGAGGCCGGGGAACTTCTTCTGCACCAGCTGGCGGAAGGTGAGGCCCTCCTCGTTGAGGGGGTGGTCGGTCATCGCCGCGAACGACGGCGCGAGCTGCGACAGCTTCTCGAGGGTGGTGCCCGGGCGGGGGTACTCCTCGCGGTCGAGCAGGACGTTGCCGTCGTGGTCGTGGACCGGCACGAGGCTCTTGTCGAAGCGGCCCTCGGCGATCGCCACCTCGGCCCGGCGCTGCGACTCGGCCGACAGCTCGTCGAGGGCGGTGCGGGGGATGCCCTCGAGGTGAGCGATCACGTCGGCGCACACGCCCTGGTGGGGCTGGGGGTGGAGCTCGCGCAGGTGGAGGTTGTCGCCGTCGACGAGACCGGAGCGATTGGACCGGTTGGCCTTGTAGGACGACATCATCTCGGTGCCGCCGGCGATGACGAGGTCCTCCATGCCGGCGAGGACGGCGTTGGCCGCCATGTTGACGGCGGTGATGCCCGAGCCGCAGAAGCGGTCGAGGGTCACGCCGCTCGCCTTCTCGCTGTAGCCGGCGTCGAGGGCGGCCATGCGGCCGAGGTCGCCGCCCTGGGTGCCCGACTGCATCGAGGTGCCCCACACGATGTCGTCGACATCGGCGGTGTCGAAGTCGTTGCGCTCGGCCAGTGCGGCGAGCACGGTGGCTCCGAGATGCTGGGGGTGGCAGTCGGCGAGGGCGCCCTTGCCGACCTTGCCGACGCCACGCGGCGTGCGACAGGCGTCGATGATCCATGCTTCGGCCACGGTGGCCTCCTTCGGTTGGTTGTCGGTCGGCAACCTACGAGGCGAGGGCGTGCCGGGCAAAATGCGAGCGTTGTGCCCGTGTCGTAGGCTGGCGGTGTGGGCGACCCTGCGCCGAGCCATCGGTTGGCGGCCGTGTTGGAGCGGCTTGCTCGCGTCCCCGACCTCGAGAGCTTCGTCGCCGAGGCGTTCGACGTCGTCTCCGCCGTCGTGCCCAACGACGCGATCGGCTACAACGACGTCGACCTGGTGACCGGGCACGCCTCCGGGATGTTGGCGCCCGAGTCGGAGGCGACCCGCATGGTGGCCCGCTTCGAGGTGCTGCAGCGGCGCATGCTCGACCACCCCCTGGTCCAGGCGTTCGCTGCCGACCGGTTCGCCACCTCGATGCGGTGGGAGGACGCCACCGATCGCGCCGAGTTCGAGGCGAGCGAGCTGTGGCAGGGCTTCTACGAGCCGCTCGGCATCGAGCACCAGTTGGGTCTGCCGTTGCCGGCGCCCCCAGGGTTCGCTCGGGCGATCGTGCTCAACCGGTCGACCCCGTTCGGCGACGACGAGGTGGCCCGAGCCGACGAAATGTTGCCGGCGCTCGCACTGGTGCGTCGTTTCGACGGCGTCGCCGCCACCCCCGAGCTGTCGGCGTGGTCGTCGCTGATCGTGGGCGGGGCCGGCACGTTGATGGCGGTCGACGGTCCTCGCGACCTGGCGTTCGTGTCGGGCGAGATCGTGCCGGCCCCGCTGCTCCACTGGCTCGGCGACCAGGCCCCGGGCGGGGGTGCCGGTGCCGTCGAACTCGCCGACGGCCGGCGGTTCGACGCCAGGGTCCTCGACCGTCGGGCAGGGCGGAGCGTGGTGATGATGCGCCGCAGCGTCGGCGGCGACGACCCGCGGCTCACCGCACGACAGCAGGCGGTGATGGCCGAGCTCGCCGCCGGGGGCACGAACCAGGAGATCGCCCGACGTCTGGGCATCAGCGCCGAGACGGTGAAGAAGCACCTCTCGGCGATCTACCGCCGGCTCGGGGTGTCCGATCGTGCCTCCGCGCTGGCCGCAGTGGCCGGCGGCACCGGCGTCGCCGATCGAGCCTGACGACGACGGTGCCGTTCCCTCCGGGCCGGGTAGGCGATCACCCACCGCCGTCGCCGTCCGCCGGCGGTGCGAAATCTCCCGCCGATCGATCGTGCCCTGGGCTCGTGAACGGCGCCATACCCCGATCGGGGTATCGCGCCGTTGACCGGACATCAGAAAAGATCGAGCTGGGTCTCGGGTCGGAGCGGCTCGGGCAACGGTGGGAGCCCGGGGACCTCGGCGGCGACGAGTGCGTGGAAGCGGCGGGCGAGGGGGAGGGCGTGGTCGTTGTCGGGCGTGTGGGTGCAGACGTGGGGGCTGATGCCGGCCCGGAGCCAGTCGGCGATCTTGGCCACCCAGGGCTGCCAGTGGTCGAGATCGACGTCGAGGTCGCGCTGGCCGATCAGGCGCACGATCGGTTGGGTCGACGTCGCCACCGGTCGGACCGGCAGACGGGGCTTGTTCTCCCACGCCTCGTGTTCGGGCCGGGTCTCGGGTGAGGGGGTGAACAGGGCCCGTGAGTCGAGGACGACCCGGTTGACGCCGTGGTCGGCGAGGAGGTCGTCGAGCGGACGTTCGCTGGCGCCGCCGACGAAGAACTCGGGGTGCCGCACCTCGACCGCCCAGTCGAAGGTGGCGGGCAGGTGCCGGACGGTGTCGGCGAGCACCGGCAGGTCGTCGGGCCCGAACGAGGCCGGCAGCTGGAGCTGGATCGGGCCGAGGTTGGCATGCAGGGGTTCGAGGGCGTCGAGGAACGCTCCGAGTCCGTCCGCGATGTTGCGGAGGCGACGCTCGTGGGTCAGGTGCTTGGGGAGCTTGCAGCAGAACCGGAAGTCGTCGGGGGCGTCGGCGGCCCACCGGGCGACGGTGTCGGGGCTCGGGGTGGCGTAGAAGGTCGTGTTGCCCTCGACCGTCGTGCACCAGGTGGCATAGGCGGCGAGTTCGTGGCCGGCCGGCGTGTCGGCCGGGAAGTAGGTGCCGACCCACGGCTTGTGGGCCCACATCGGCGCACCCACACGCAGCTGGCCCAACGACTGCACCCCCAACGCCGGTTCCTCCACCCGCCCGAACGTATCTCACCCTCTCGCTCCCCGGACCGCCCTCGGGATTGGGTCAGTGTCGGGGCGTGTGGGGCCGTGTCGTTGACCCAATCCCGGAGGGCCGTGGTGGTGTTAGGGATTGG
>JBPEXC010000473.1:0-9136 GCA_052032035.1 Acidimicrobiales bacterium
GCGCCGCCTCCCCCGAGGCGACTGACCCGCCCGGTCACGACCTCACCCGCGGTGAGGGTGGCGTAGGGATCGTCGGAGATCTGGCGGATCGAGAGCGACACCCGCCGCTTCTTGACCTTGACGTCGAGGACCTTGACCTGCACCTCGTCGCCGACCTTCACCGCGTCGGCGGCCCGGCGGACCCGGTGCCACGCCAGCTCGGACAGGTGGACGAGCCCGGTGACGCCCCCGACGTCGACGAAGGCGCCGTAGTCGACCAGCGACGTGACCGTGCCGGTGCGGACCTCGCCCACGGTGAGGGAGGTGAGGGCGTCGTGGACGGCCTTGCGCTGTTTCTTGAGGAGCAGGGAGCGGCGCGACAGCACCAGGCGCTCCTTGGCCGGATCGATCTCGAGCACCTTGAACTCGAGGGTCTGGCCGACGAAGGGCGACAGGTCGGTCGGCTCGAGGGCCATGTGGGAGGCCGGGACGAAGCCCCGCAGTCCCACGTCGACCACGACACCCCGCTTGGCGAGGCCGGTGACGGGGGCGGTCAGCGTGCCGCCCGCCTCCTGGAGGGCGGCCAGATCGTCCCACGCCTTCTTCTTGAGCGCCCAGGTGCGCGACAGCACGACCCGCTGGCGGGGGTCTTCGCGCACGAGGATCGCACCCTCGGCTCGGTCGCCGATCGAGTAGACCTCGTTCGGTGCCGTGCCGTGGTCGTCGAAGTTGCGGCGGTTGATCACGGCCGGGCGGCCGTCGTCGAGGGTGAGCTCGAGCTCCTCGGGCGAGACGGCGGTGATCGTGCCCCCCACGATCTTCCCGGCGTCGCCGGGCTTCTCGGGCTTGGGCGGGGGCGTGCCCGGCGTCGGGGGTGCGCTCGGTGCCGTGGCGGCCGGCGGCGTTGCGACGGCCGGGGGCGTTGCGGCCGGCGGCGCAGCAGCCTCGGTGGGCGCAACCGCGACAGGGGGCGGGGTCGCCGGCGTCGGCGGTGCGTCGGAGGGCTCCGAGGACGAAGCCACCGGCTCGGGCGCGGGCTCCGACACCGGTGCAGGCTCGGGTGGCGCTTCGACCGCCTCGGGCTCGGCCGCGACGCTCACCGCTTCGGGCTCGGGCTCGGGCTCGGCGGCAGGCTCGGGCTCGGCGACCTGGGCCGGGGCCGGGGCCGCATCGTCGGGCGCGTCGATCGGGGCCGCACTCGCTTCGGGTTCGGGCGCCGCTGCGGGAGGGGGCGTGTTGTCGGGCTCGGTGGACGGTCCCTCGACGTCACTCATCCGCGCCAGCGTACGCTCCCCGCACGCCGCGTGCTGGACGGAAGCACGGAGCAACCGCCGAGTGGCGGGCGGACTCCGCGCGACGGAGCCGCCGACCGTCGAGGAATCAGGTGGCCGGGACGCCCAGCGACTCGAGCACGGCGGCGGGCTCGTCGACCACCCCGGTGTAGAACGCCCCGAACTCGGCGTAGACGGCGGAGGCCTCGTCGTAGCGCATCGTGTAGACGACCTCCTTGAGGTCGTCCGGGCGCTGGGCGAAGAGGGTGACGCCCCACTCGTAGTCGTCGACCCCGGTCGACGCCGTGATCAGCTGCACCAGGCGGCCGGCGAACTTGCGGCCCGAGGTGCCGTGCTCGTACATCAGGTCGCGACGGGTGTCGAAGTCGAGGGTGAACCAGTTCTCCGCCGAGTTGCGTCGCTTCGACATCGGGTAGAAGCACCAGGCGTTCTTCCCCTCGGGCGGCAGCTCCGGGTAGAGCCGGGCCTGCTTCATCGGCTCCGGCACGCCCGCCGCGTACTCGGAGACCTCGGTCAGCGACACGTAGCTGTCGACCAGGTCGAGCCCGGCCTGACCGAGCTGGGTCTGGAGGCGACGGAGGCGCCAGACGTCGTCGCCGAGGGCCATGACGGCGAGGTCGGCCTTGTGGCCGAGCATCGAGACGGTGACCACCTGGTCGCCGGCGGCCCGGCCCGCCTCGACGGCCGCGAGCGCAGCGGCACCGTCGGTGAGCGGGCCGGTCTTGAAGAAGAGGTGGACGACCACGAGGCCGGTGCTCGGGTTCGCCCCCGTCGGGGCCTCGGCGGCCTCGTCGGCGGGGGTGGGGGTGTGCTCGACGGCGGTGTCGGTCATGGTCCGGAGTCTACGAGCCCGGCCCGGCGTGGCCGCCTTCAGGCCGGCCCGCCGGCACCGACGACGAACAGGAACACGCCGAGCAGCGCCGAGGCGAGCACCCCGAGCAGCCACCACGCCGCCGCCCGAAGGTCACCCCGCTGGTGGATCAGGTACCTCGTCCAGCCGGCGGCGAGGGCGGCGCCGACCATCGACACCACGCCGGCCGCCATCAGCACCGAGTCCACCGCCCCGGCGATCACGCCGCCGGCGAGTAGAGCGTGCCCGCACCGTCTCGGGTGAAGCCGATCAGGGTGAGGCCGGCGCGCCGAGCGGTGGCGGTGGCGAGCGACGACGCGCCCGAGACGGCGACCAGGGCCGAGAAGCCGGCCGCCCACGCCTTCTGCACCATCTCGAACGAGGCCCGACCGCTGACGAAGAGCGCCAGGTCGAGGGCGCCTCCGAGTCGGTCGTCGAGCAGGAGTCGGCCGATCACCTTGTCGACGGCGTTGTGACGACCGATGTCCTCGCGCACCACCAGGGGGTTCCCATCGCGGTCGAACGCCGCCGCGGCATGCGATGCGCCGGTGAGCGAGAAGAGCTCCTGGGCGTCGCCGAGCCGCTCGGGGAGCGAGAGCAGCAGGGCGTGCGCCCACGGTTCGTAGCGAGGGAGCACGTGCAGCCGCTCGGTGAGCTCGCCGATCGCGTCGTTGCCGCACAGGCCGCACGACGACGAGGTCGACCCGAGGCGTGGCGTCGGTTCGGGGGCGAGACCGCCGGTCTCGATCGTGACGACGTTGAAGTCGGTCTCGACCGCCGAGCCCGTGCCGCAATAGCGAATGCCGGCGATCGGGGCGTCGCCGAGCACGCCCTCGGTGAGGCAGAACCCGGCGGCCAGCTCGAAGTCGTGGCCCGGGGTGCGCATCGTCGAGGAGATCTGGGTGCCGTCGAGATGGATGGCGAGCGGCTCCTCGACGACGAGGTCGTCGGGGCGTCGACCGGCGTCGTCACCGCCGATGCGGCGCACCAGGATCGATTCCGAGCGGGTCCTCGCCATCCTCCGAGCCTACGGGTCGCGCCCTCCTACTCGAGGATCCACAGGACCACGTCGTTGTGCGGGAACGACGCAGCGGCCGCCGCGGCCGCCAGGGCGAGCGCTGCGAGCACGGCCTGGAGTCGCCCCCATGAAGCGCCCGCTCCTCGCCCGCCCACGGCGATCGCGACCGCCCACGGGGCGAGCAGCAGCACGGCCGACCATCCGCCCATCGGGTAGAGCGGGCCGGCGACATCGTGGATTCGCTCGTAGAGCGTCCGACCGGCGGACGTCGAGAAGAAGCCGGCGCGGGAGAACTCCTCGACGCCGAACGTGTCGAGCCCGAGCGCGGCCCGATAGGTCGCCAGGGCAGCGGCGGTTCGCCACAACGCGAATGCCAACAACCCGGACTGGACCACGGTCAGGACGCCGACCAACCGGGCGAGCCTCCGACCGACCTCATTGCGGCGCATGATCACTGCCGCCAGGGCGAGCCCGTAGGTGCCGACGAGCAGGACGGCCGGCAGCACCGACGGATCGGGGGACCACCCACGCAGTAGGTCGACCGTGGTCCGTCCATCGGCGCCGCGACGCACATCCACCCAGAGGGCGCCGTCCAACTCGTCGATCCGAGCGTCCCCCGTCGCACCGACAACCTCGACCGTGGCAGTGGCGATCGGCTCGTAGCTCCCGACGAGCGGACTGCGATGCCGGTCGACGTCGGTCACCTCGACCCCTGCGAGCGCCGAGAGCTCGTCGACCCGGTCGTCGATCGCGCGCAGGTGCGATGCGTAGACCCACAACGGCCACACCACGGAGCCGATGGCGAGCACGGCGGCCGCAACCGAAGCGGCCGCCCGACGCTGCGCCGGCGCCGGGGGCGACGACCTGCGCCGCCACAGCCACCAGGCCCACGTTCCGAGTCCGATCGCCGACAGTCCGGCGAGGCTGATCACCCAGTCGGCGCCCCACCCGAGGCCGGTGCCACCCTCGCCCGCAGCCGGCGAACTCGCACCGGGAACTCCGACGGTCACCAGCAGGGTCAGCGCACAGATCGCCGACAGCAATCCGACGAAACTCGCGCGCTCCACGAGTCGTCGGCGACGTCGACGCGCCTCCGCTCGCTGCACGACTGCCGTCCACCCGGCACCGTGCGTCAGCGGCTCCTCCTGCATCGCGTCCCGGACCCTGCGCTCCACCGACGTCATGACTGCTCCGTTCGCAGGGGGCCGCCGACCGCCTCGGTGGCGGTTCGGTCGGGGTCGACCGCCTCGATGTGGCGCTCGAGGGCCCGCATCGCTCGGTGGAGGTGGGTCTTGACCGACCCCTCACCGATGGCGAGCGTCGCCGCGATCGCTGCCACCGACAGATCGGCGTGGAAACGGAGCACGACGACCTCACGCTGACGACGAGGGAGCGCAGCGATCGCGGCGCGCACGAGGGCGACCTCCTCGGGTTCGGGCGGGTCATCGGCTCGTTGACTCGCAGACGCGGCGTGGCGGCGCTCCAGGACGAGACGTCGGACCCGCGAGCGCGACCGATTCACGATCGCAGTGCGTACGTAGGCCCGGAGGTTGGCGACGTCGTCCAGTGTCGGCGGCCGCTCGAGGAGCCGGACGAAGGTGTCGTTGACGAGCTCCTCGGCGAGCCGTCGATCGCCGACGATCCACCGGGCGAGGCTGACGAAGCCTCCGAACTCATCTCGATACAACCCCTCCAACGCCGCAGCCTGGAGCTCCGCCTCACCTTCGGCCGCCGACATCCCACCCATCGAACACCGAGACGCACCGCTATGCACGAACGTTGACATCGGCGGCCACCACCGCCCTGGCGCTGCCGCCCGAACCGCTCTCGCCGAATTCGAGCCCACAACACTGCCGCCCAAAACACAAACGACCCCGCCCGGCGGGTGCCGGACGGGGTCGCTGCAAGCAAACAGGAACTACATCATCCCACCCATGTCGGGCATCGCGGGCGCGCCCCCCTCTTCGGGGATGTCGGAGATGACGGCCTCGGTCGTGAGGAACAGCGCCGCGATCGACGCCGCGTTCTGCACGCCGGAGCGGGTGACCTTGGCAGCGTCGACGACGCCGCGGGCCTTGAGGTCCTCGTACTCGCCGGTGGCGGCGTTGAGACCGTTCCAGCCCTCGAGGCCTCGCACGGTGTCGACGACCACGCCGCCCTCGAGGCCGGCGTTCTCGGCGATCTGCGTGATCGGGCCCTGCAGGGCCTTGGCCACGATGGAGGCGCCGGTGGCGACGTCGCCCTCGAGGGTGGCCTCGAGCTCGAGCACGGCGGCCTGGGCCCGCAGCAGGGTGACACCGCCGCCGCACACGATGCCCTCTTCGATGGCGGCCTTCGTGGTGCTGACGGCGTCCTCGATGCGGTGCTTCTTTTCCTTGAGCTCCACCTCGGTCGCAGCGCCGACCTTGAGCACGGCCACACCGCCGGCCAGCTTGGCCAGCCGCTCCTGCAGCTTCTCGCGGTCGTAGTCCGAGTCGGTGTTCTCGATCTCGGCCTTGAGCTGGGAGACACGACCGGCGACGTCGGAGCTGTCGCCGGCGCCCTCGACGATCAGGGTCTCGTCCTTCGACACGACCACCTTGCGGGCCGAGCCGAGCAGGTCGAGGGTGGCGGTCTCGAGCTTGAGCCCGACCTCTTCGGCGATGACCTGACCACCGGTGAGGATGGCCATGTCCTGCAGCATCGCCTTGCGGCGATCACCGAAGCCCGGGGCCTTGACGGCCACGGCGTTGAAGGTGCCACGGATCCGGTTGACCACCAGGGTGGAGAGGGCCTCGCCCTCGATGTCCTCGGCGATGATGACGAGCGCCTTGCCCGACTGCATCACCTTCTCGAGCAGCGGCACCAGATCACGCACGTTCGAGATCTTCGAGCTCATGAACAGGATGTAGGGGTCGTCGTAGACGGCCTCCATCCGCTCGGTGTCGGTGACGAAGTAGGGGCTGATGTAGCCCTTGTCGAACCGCATGCCCTCGGTGAAGTCGAGCTCCATCCCGAAGGTGTTGCTCTCCTCGACGGTGACCACGCCGTCCTTGCCGACCTTGTCGATCGCGTCGGCGATCAGGGCGCCGATGGCGGCGTCGTTGGCGGAGATCGACGCCACCTGGGCGATCTGCTCCTTGTCGTCGACCTCGATCGCCATGTCGCGAATGGCACCGACCGCGGCGTCGACGCCGAGCTCGATGCCCTTCTTGAGGCTCATCGGGTTGGCGCCGGCGGCGAGGTTGCGCAGGCCGGCCCGGACCATCGACCAGGCCAGCACGGTGGCGGTGGTCGTGCCGTCGCCGGCGACGTCGTCGGTCTTCTTGGCGACTTCCTTGACCAGCTCGGCGCCGATGCGCTCGAGCGGGTCCTTGAGCTCGATCTCCTTGGCGATCGAGACGCCGTCGTTGGTGATGGTGGGGGCGCCCCACTTCTTGTCGAGCACGACGTTGCGACCCTTGGGTCCGATCGTGACGCGCACGGCGTCGGCCAGCGTGTTCATGCCGGTCTCGAGCTTGCGTCGTGCCTCGTCGTCGAACGCGATGTTCTTCGCCATGTGGTACTTCCTCCTGGACAGGGTGACGGAAGGGTTCTGAGCGTTAGCACTCTAACGGGGAGAGTGCTAGCAGCCACCGTCCGGGCGCGGGTCGACCGGCGCCGATGACGCCGGTCGATTCCCGGTTCCCGCCGAGAAGGAGTCGGTCCGTGGGGCCCTCCCAGGGAGAGAGAGGAGGACCTCCCGACCGACACCAACACCTTCGGCGCGTGGGTGGATCAACGTGAGCCCAATGGGACCACCGGCCCCCACGACAGGACCACACGGCAGGGCCAAATCCGGTCGCCATGGGTCGAATGCCCCAGAAAACACTCAAGTCGGACGGTCACTTTCGTCGTTGAGTGACCATGGAACCGACCACGATCACCCTCCTCGACACCCGCACGGTGCGCCTGGTCGAACTGGTGGAGCTGATGGCCGACGCGCCGTTCGATCTCGCCGCCCAGGCCGTCCTCGACGCTCTCGACCAGCCGGACCCGTACCTCGACCCCGACGACCCGCTCGCCGTGGTCGCCGTGGCGTTGGTCAAGGTGCGTGAGCGCCTCCACCGGCGCGACGAACTCCTGCCGCCCGAGCCGCTCGCGGCCTGAGGTCGGCGACGCTCAGCGGGCCGCCAACGCGGCGGCGATCTCGACGCCCACCAGTTCGACGGTGCGGGCCATCGCTGCGTCCCCACCGTGTCGGGCGGTGAGCGAGCGCACCTCGACCCCGGCCGGCGCCGCCCGCTCCGCCGAGGGGTCGACGATGCCGACCACGGCGAGGACGGGCACCTCCTGCTCCGACGCCCACGCCGTCACCCCGCCGACCACCTTGCCGTTGAACGACTCGGCGTCGAGCTTGCCCTCGCCGGTGACCACGAGGTCGGCGCCCTCGAGCGCCTCGTCGAGGCCGGCGTGTTCCGCGAGCACGTCGAAGCCGGAACGAATGGTGGCACCGAGCGCCACCAGCCCGCCGGCCAACCCGCCCGCGGCGCCTGCCCCCCGCACGCCCGACACGTCGACGCCGTAGTCGTCGCGGTAGAGCTGGACCAGACGTTCGAGCCGGCGCGTGAGGAGCTCGACCTGAGCGGGCGTGGCCCCTTTCTGGGGACCGAACACCTTGGCGGCGTCGACGAACCGGGTCTCGACGTCGCAGGCGACGACCAGCTCGACGCCGCGCAGGCGGGCGGCGTTCACGGCCCGCAGGGCTCCGAAGCCCCCGTCGGTGGTGGCCGAGCCGCCCAGCAGCACCACGATCGTCTTCGCCCCGGCCTCGACGGCGGTCATGATCAGCTCGCCGGTGCCGGTCGTGTCGGCGCCGAGCGGATCGTTCTCCTCGGCGCCGCCGGCGACGAGCAGGCCCGATGCGGCGGCCATCTCGACGAACGCAACCCGGCCGTCGGGGCCGACGTCCAACCGCCAGGCCGCCTCGACGGGATCGCCGAGCGGACCGGTCACCGTGGTCCGTCGGTTGGCGCCGCCGAGCACGTCGAGCGAGCCCTCGCCGCCGTCGCCGAGCGGCACGGCCGATGCCGCCCACCCCGCCTCGGCGGCGACGCGTTCGCCGACCGCGACGAGCTCGTCGGCGGTGGCCGTGCCACGGAACTTGTCGAACGCGAGGACGACGCGAGGCACGGCGGATTCCGGGGCGCTGCGGTCGCTCAGACCTGGATCAGTCCGTCGTTCCCGACCCGCACGATCACATGCGCACCCTGGGTGTCGGCGATCGGTGAGGTGGCGGGGTCGAACGGCTGCACCACAGCAGCCGGGTCGACCGAGAACGTTTGGGCGACGGCGATGGCGTCGGCTTCGTAGCCCTCGACGTAGAGGACGACCGACGGGCCGTCGACATCCGCGTTCTTGGCCTCGGCGGTGGCGAACCCGGCGCCGGCGACCACCTCCGTGCCACGGCCGGCCACACCCATGATGCCGTTGGTGCCGTTGAGGACCAGGACGGTGACCTCGGCCGGCGCGTGGGCGACCGGTGCCGTCGTGTCCTCCGTGGCGGTGCCATCGGTGGCGGTGCCGTCGGTGGTGGTTCCGTCGGCCGTCGTGTCGTCGGTTGCGGCACCATCGGTGGTGGTGCCGTCGGTGGCCGTGCCGTCGTCGGCCGTGGCCGTCTCGTCGCCGGTTCCGGCGTCGACCGCCTGGGTGTCGGCCTCGCCGAGACCACGCCACATCAGCAGCAGCCCGACGGCGACGGCGGCGACGATCACGATGACGCCGCGAGCAGAACTCGCGCCGACTCCGCCGCCACCACCGGCCTCGTGCACCCCTGCGGTCATGTCGTGCGGTCCCTTCGTCGGCGTCGGCGGCCGACGGCGAACCCGAAACGGCCAGGACTGCAAGGTACCACCCTCGGTACACTGGCGGGCAGTGCCCGAGCCGTGGCGGCCGGGTCGATCTGCCCGAATAGCTCAGTTGGCCAGAGCGCTGCTCTTGTAAAGCAGATGTCGTCGGTTCGAATCCGACTTCGGGCTC
>JBPEXC010000474.1:0-8278 GCA_052032035.1 Acidimicrobiales bacterium
AGCACCCGCTTCACCCACTTCGGGTACGTGGCCGGTTTCTGACCTGGTGTCGCTTCCGTGCGAGGAGGACTCTTGGATCGTGGTCGATCGGCCACGTCACGGCCTCGCGCACCTCCACGACCGTCGGCAAGGCACTTCATGACCACGACCCCACTCCTCTCGTTCGACCGAATCGACTTCGCCTACGGAGGCCGACCCGTCCTCCACGGCCTCACCCTCGACGTACCGCACGGCGCCACCGTGCTGCTCGGGCCGAACGGTGCGGGCAAGACGACGCTCCTGTCCATCGCCGCCCTCGTCCTCGAACCTCGGTCCGGCACCCTCCGGCTCGGCGAGCTGTCACCCGCGGACCGCGCCTCGCGACGGCGTTGGAAGCGGGCGGTCGCGATCCTCCCGCAGTCGATCACCCCGATGCGCGGCCTCACCTGTCGCGAGCAGGTCGCCTACGTTGGATGGTTGAAGGGCATGAGTCGCGCCGACGCTTGGGCGCAGAGCCCCGACGCGCTCGCTGCCGTCGGCCTCGCCGACCGAGCGGACGATGCCGTGACCGGGCTGTCCGGCGGTCAGCGTCGACGGGTTGGCATCGCTCAGACCCTCGTGCACGGTCCTCGCGTCGTGCTGCTCGACGAGCCGACCGCCGGTCTCGACCCTGTGGAGGTCCAGCGGCTCCGCTCGTTGCTCGACGACCTGCGCGGCCACATCTCGATCATCGAGTCGACCCACCAGGCCGGTGAACTCGATGCGCACTTCGACCACGTCGTCGTGCTCGACGGGGGAGCGGTCCGCTTCGCCGGTTCGCCCGACCACTTCCTCGCCGACCCGACCGGTCGGAGGACCACCGTCGTCGACGCCTACGCCCGAGCGATCGGCGTGCACGCGTGAATCACCGACGTCTCACCATGACCCACCTGGGAGCCATCGGTTCGATGGTTCTCCTCGGATTCGTGACCCTCGGAGCCACGAGCAGCGGATCGCCCGACGTGGTCTCGACCCGCATCCTCGCCGCCGCCGCAGCGATCGTGGCCTTCGCCGTGCCCATCACCGCGGCACTCGCCGCATGGAGCGCCGACCGGCTGCACCGTGCGGACGTGCCGTCGCTCGCGCCGGACCGCTCACCGCTCATCGTCCAGTGGCGCTCGCTCAGCGCCCCGTTCGTCTCGGGAGCGGTCGCCGCGGGGCTCGTGCAGCTCGTCGCAGTGCGAACGCTCCCGACGAACGGAGCCGAATTCCTGGCGCTGCTCATGCCCTACTGGATCCTCGCGGCCTTCGCCGCGGCCGGCCACGCACTCGGCATGCGGCTCCACGTTGCGTTCAGCGTGCCGCTCGCGGCGATCGGCTCGTGGTTCGTCCTGGTGTACCCCATCTCCATCGAACCGCTGTGGATGCGGCATCTGACCGGCTACGTCACGGCGTGCTGCGAGACCGGCACGTCCATTCAGGTCACGTCGATCGTCGCCCCAATGCTCATCGCCTCCGCCGTCGTCGCACTCGTGGCCACTTCGTTGGCGGCCACGACCCCACGCCGCATCCTCGGCGGCCTCGGCGCAGCGCTGGTCGCCTACGTGGCCGTGCTGCTCGTGCAGCCACTCGGGAGCGAGGCGTCGGTGCCCCGCGACGCCTCGGAGCTGGACTGTTCCGACCACGACGGCCTCGAGATCTGCCTGTGGCCTGAACACGATGTCGTCCGTCGGACCGCTGCGGAACGGGCGTCGACCATCCGCGACGCGCTCGATCGGGCCGGCGTCGACGTCCCCGCCCGGATCACCGAGCGCCCCGAGGACGGCGACTGGGCGTTCGGGACCCATCGGGAAGCGATACCGGAGGACATCGACGTGGCGCTCATCGCCGGCCTCCTCCCCGAAACGCCTGACTGCTCGGCGGTTGGTGGTGAGTACCTGGCGGGGCCGGCGTCGGTCGGTGCGGTCCTGCTGCTCGCCGATCTCGCGGGCGTCGAGGAGTCCGTGGCACCGCTCGTGAGCCCCGATGAGCGGGACCTGTTCGCACCGCTCCTCGATGCTCCGACCGATGCACAACGGATGTGGCTCGGAGGGACGCTGTCGGCCCTCACCGCGTGCGATGTTGCGCCGCCTGCGATCCCGTCGGCGACGCCGACCCGGCGGTGACGTCATGAGCTGGTGGTCGGCCACCCGACGTCACCGTGATCTCCTTGTCGCCGTCGCGCTGGTGGTTCTCGTCGCCGTGCTGGCGACGTGGCACACGTGGACCCTGCCCATCCCGTCGCTGCTCGCAGCGTCGGCGGCCTCGGTCCCGCTCACGGTGTTCGCTCCGCTGCTGGTCGTGGCGGCGGTGCAGCGGTGCCTCGATGGTTCGGTCGTGGCCGTCGAGGCAACCGCGGTTCGACCCGTCCGTCTCTTCGACGCCGCCGTGACCACTGCGGCCGTCGCCCTTGCAGGCGTCGGCTCGATGGTCGTCGGCGGTGACGTCGGTGCCACGATCGGTCGGAACGTCATACTCTTCACTGGGCTCGGTCTCGCGACGTCGGTGCTGCTCACCAACCGTGCGGTCACCGTCGTGCCGCTCGTCGTCGCCGGCCTCGCTGGGCCGCTCGGGCTCCGCGCCGACGGTTCAGCCGCAGCCTGGGCCGTCCCGCTGCACCCTTCCTCGTCGGTCGCTGCGTGGAGCGTGACGTTCGTGGCCTATCCGGTCGGCGTTTCGCTGTTCGTCGGAGTCGGTCAGTCGGACGGCGCTTCGCTGTCCCGCTGGTCGAGGAGGTCGGCCAGCCGGCCGAGGGCGTCACGCCGAGTGGAGACGCCGAGCTTGACGTAGATCGCCTGCACGCGGCGCCGCAGCGTGCGGTCGGAGAAATGGAGTTCCCGCGCGATCTGTTCGACCGTCCAACCGTCCAGCAGTCGTCGCCCGATCTTGCGCTCCGCCTCGGTCAGCCACACACGCTTGTCGGGGCCACCCTCGGCATCGGACGCGAGGGCCGAAGCAACTGCGAGCGGCAACAGCGCCTCGCCCCGGCCGGCAGCACGAATGGCAGCGGTGATGATCTCGACGGAGGTGTCGCCTGCGACGGCCGCCGCGCCGAGCCCCAACGCGCGGCGGTAGCCCGACAGCTCGACGTCGGAAAGCACAGCCACCCGCACGACGTCTCCCGGAATCGCTTCCAGGTGGTTCCAATAGCGGTCATCCAGACACCACACGGCGACGACCGAACGAGGCGGAGTCAGCCTGGCCTCGGTGGCGGCGCATCGGTCGTCGAGGTCGTGGATCTCGGCGTGAGCACCCAGTCGCGCCGCCACGGCGCTGACGGTCGGCGACTGCCGAGCGACGATCGAGACGGACGGTTGCCGATCAGTCTCGTCGGCTCTGTCCGAACGTCGGGGTTGTCCTCCCCGGACGTCGGTCCCAGAGCGGTGACCGGAGTCGTCCGGGGAGCCGATGGGTGCAAACACCATCCCCGGACTCTTGCACACTGGATCGCGTGATATGCGACGGTCCGTCGAGGAGTACGTCGTGCACCTCCCGAAGGCGTGATGGATGGAGCCGTGGGGCGGCGCGCCAATGTCTGCGTGTTCGGGCAGGTCTGAATGGGTGATTCGTCAGCGGAGGTGGACGGGAATCGAACCCGCCTGCGGTGGTTCACACCGCACACCCGCTTTGAAGGCGGGGGAGCCCACCAGGTACTCGGACACCTCCGCGATCGACGCTAGCGCCCGACGTCGCGCCTCGGCACACCCGCGGGCGGAGGCCGTGAACTCCGATTGATCGAATTTGGTCATTCGCGATGGCCCCTCGGCGACGACTGGAACCCCACGACTACGTTCACTTCCAGGTGTCTGCGCCCGACACCCGACGCCGAGGGGATCCGATTGCTCGACCGTGCCCGCTCCCGATCGCGGACCGGCGCGCCGGAAACGGGCCGACCGTGACCGACGGGCCGACCCTGCGCGCCGCCGACGATCCGCTCCACCTCGTCGTCGAGCGCAGCCGGCCGCGCTGGCCGGCGGTGACCGGCATGATCGTCGCGGCGCTGTCGCTCGTCCTGGTGGCGTTGTTCGCCGCCCGATCGATCGAGCGACGGGAGCGAGCCGAGATCGCCGACCGGCTCGAGCGTGACGTGGCCGCCACCCTCGAGGTGCTCGACGTGTGGGCCTCCAACCAGCGTCGCACGGCTGCGTCGTGGGCAGCCGACCCCGGCGTCGTCGAGCAGACGAAGGCGCTCCTCGCGCTCGGGTCGCCGACGCCCGCCGCTCTCGCTGTCGACCCGGCGCAGATCGCGGTACGCGAGATCCTCACGGCCCCGATGGACCTGCACGGGTATCGAGGGTTCTTCATCGTGTCCCCCGACGGGACCAGTCTCGCGTCGTCCCGTGACACCAACCTCGGCACCCCCAACTTGGTGGCCCTCGAGGAGGCGGACCGCTTCGCCGTCGCCCTCGGCGGCGCCACGACCCTCACCATCCCCCAGGTGAGCGACGTGCCGCTGAGCGAGGTGGACCGCGACGAGCTGACGATGTTCACCGCGGCCCCGATCATCGACGACGGTCGGGTGATCGCCGTCTTCCTGTTCCGGATCGATGTGCCGGGCGAGTTCCGGCCCCTGCTCGACCTCCAGGAGCGGGGCGCCACCGACGAGATGCTGGCGTTCGATCACGAGGGCGCACTCCTCGCGCCCAGTCGGTTCCAGGCCACCCTGGCGGCCGAACGTGGCGTCGACCCCGAGGCGTTCTGGACGGTGCGGCTCACCGAGCCGGGCGATGGCGAGCTGACCGAGATGGCGGCTCGGGCCCTCGCCGGCGGTTCGGGCGTCGATGTCGACGGCTACCGCAACCACCTCGGCACCGAGGTCTACGGCGCCTGGGCGTGGAGCGAGCAGCTGGGCTTCGGCCTCGCGAGCGAGGCGGCGGCCGACGAGTTGCTCGCCGACTGGCGCTACGCCCGCACCGTGATCGTCCTCCTCACCTCCGCTGCCCTGGCCGTGGTCGCCGGGCTGGGCTGGTACCTCGCGTTCGTCCGGCCGGCGCTGGAGGAGCGCTCCGACCTGGAGGCCGAGCGGGCGCGGCGGTTCCGCACCCTGCTCGACCAGTCGTCGGACGGCATCGCCGTCATCGCCGCCGACCATCGCATCGTGCTGGCCAACCAGGCGATGTCGACCCTGTTCCGCATCCCCCCGGAGCGGCTCGTCGGCCTCGAGATCCACAGCCTCGTCGACCCCGGCCGGCGGTCGGCGCACGCCGGGATGGTGGCCGGCTTCTTCGCCGGCGGGCACCCCGGTGGCCGCATGGCGCCCCAGGTCCGCAGCGTGCAGGCCACCCGGGCGGACGGCAGCCAGTTCGCCACCGAGATCACCCTGAGCCGCGTCGATCTCGACGACGGGGAGGAGGTGGTGTTGGCCTCGGTGCGCGATCTCACCACCGATCTCCGAGCGATCGCGCTCGACCAGGCGCTGCGGGAACTCGAGCGGCTCACCGCTGTCGTCGCCCACGACCTGCGCGAACCCCTGCGGAAGCTCGGTTCGCTGTCCGGCCTGCTCACCTCGCCCGACGCCGACGCCGAGCGCACCCTCGCCACCGCCGCCCGCATCGAGGAGGCGGCATCGAGGGCGTGGTCGCTGTCCGACGACCTCGCGACCTACATCGACTGGTCGACGCGTCCGCTCGTCCACGAGACGGTCGACCTCGGGGCGGTGGTCGCCGAGGTGGTCGCCTCCTTCGAGGCAGTGCTGTCGGCCGCCGACGGTGAAGTGACCGTCGGTGAGCTACCGTTGTTCGAAGGGGATCGATCGCAGCTGCGGCGGCTGTTCACCGAGCTGATCGAGAATGCCCTCAGATTCCGGGCCGGCCCGCCGAGGATTCGGGTGCGGGCCGACAGACCTCCGGCTGGAGAGACGATGACGATCACGGTGCAGGACAATGGGATCGGTGCCCCGACCGACCAGCTGGACCGCGCCTTCGAGGCGTTCCGCTCGTTCGCCCCACTGCAGCGGGCGGCAGACCTGCCGGGCGGCAACGGCATCGGCCTCGCGATCTGTCGACGCATCGTCGAACGCCACGGCGGCGCCATCGAGTTGGAGGCGGCCGACGACGGCACTCGCGTCAGCATCCGCCTGCCCGCGCGACGGAGCTCCCCCATCGAACCGGACGACATCATTGCCCGACGCCCACCCGAGGACGTCACGAGCCACAGGAGTGTTCGATCGTGACCGAGGATGCAACCCGCCGCCGCCGTCTGCTGGTCGTCGACGACGACCCGGACGACGTGATGTTGATCGGCGAGGCCGTGCGCCGGGCCGGCCTCGACGTCGACCTCGACTCGATCCCCGACGGTGTGCACCTCGTGCCCTACCTCGAGGGAGAGGGCGACTTCGCCGACGCCGAGCCGGGCCGACCCGACCTCGTGCTGATCGACCTCAACATGCCGCTGGTCGACGGCGTCTCGGCCATCGAGATGGTCAAGGCCCGACAGGAGCTGCGCACGGTGCCCCTGGTCGTGCTCTCGACCTCGAACCGCGATAGCGACGTCGACCGCGCCTACGAAGCGGGTGCGCTCTCCTACCACACCAAACCCCACCGCTTCGACGAGCTCGTCTCCCTCGTGGAGCTCCTCGACAACTACTGGTTCGGCGCAGCCTCCCTCCCGAGCTGACTCGAGAGGCTCATCCGCTCCACCTCCGGGCGAGGTGGGTGCTCGGCTCGCCGGGCCCGTAGCGTCGACGCATCGATCCCCTCGGGGTCCACCGTTCCCGGACCTGCGAGGTGTCGATGCTCACGTTCCACTCCGCCAAGGGCGGTGTCGGCTGTTCGGTCACGGCCCTCGCCACGGCCGTCGCCGCCTCGCGACGCAGCCCGACGCTGCTGGTCGATCTCGACGGCGACCTGCCCACCCTCGTCGGCCACGCCCCCACCGGTCCCGGTCTGGCCGACTGGCTCGACGCCGACTTCGTCACCCCCGGCTCGCTCGCCCGGCTCGTCGCCCCGATCACCGCCGACCTCGACCTGTTGTCGGTCGGGCGAGGCCGTCCCGGCGGCGACCGATCCGAGCGCTACGAGCTGCTCGGTCGACTGCTGCGCTGCTGGCCGGATCAGGTGGTCGTCGATGTCGGTGTCCTCGGGCCCACCGCGCCCCTCGACGGACGAGATCGGATCGTCGCCCTGGCCACCCGTTCGGTGATCGTCTCTCGCGCCTGCTACCTCGCCCTCTCCGCCGCCAGGGCGCTGCCGCCCGCCGACGACGCCGTCGTGATCCTCGAAGAGGAGCGCGCCTACTCGGCCGCCGAGTGCGCCGACACGCTCGGCACGCCGGTGTGGGTCACGCTGCCCTGGGACCACCGCGTGGCTCGCGCGGTCGACGCCGGCACCCTGCTCGCCCGGCCGCCGGCGTCGCTCCGCCCGCTGCGGCAGCTCGTGGGCGACGACGCATGACGACCGGGCCATCGTCCGGGGCGTCCCGCGGAGCCGGCGGCGTCGCCGACTGGCTCCGGTCGGAGCCGGCCCTGCCGGCGTCCGTGGCGGCCGAGCGGCTCCGGGCGCTCGACCCGTTCCTCGTCGATGCCGACGCCGCCGACGCTGTTGTCGGTGCCGCTCGCCGGCGAGTCGACGGCGGCGGGCCGCTCGACGAGCTGTTCGCCGACCCAGCCGTCACCGACGTGCTCGTCAACGGGCCCGGCGACGTCTGGATCGACGACGGCGCAGGGTGCCGGCCAAGCGGGATGCGGCTCTCCGCCGACGACCTCGAGATCCTCGTCGACCGCCTGCTCGACCCGATCGGGCGTCGGGTCGACCGCGCCAGCCCGCTCGTCGACGCTCGGCTGGGCGACGGCAGTCGGGTCAATGTCGTCGTCGCCCCGGTCGCCGTCGACGGGCCGGTCGTCAGCATCCGTCGGTTCGGGCGGAGCGTCCTTCCCCTCGAGGCCTTCGGGCCGCCTGCCGTCGTCGCCGACCTCGAAGCGCTGTTGACCGAACGGGCCAACGTCGTCGTGTGCGGCGCCACCGGCGCCGGCAAGACCTCGCTCCTCGACGCGCTCGCCGCTCGGCTCCCGGCCGGTGAACGGGTGGTGGTGCTCGAGGACACCGCCGAGCTCCGACTTCCCGGTGATCACGTCGTCCGGCTCGAGGCCCGACCGGCCAACAGCGAGGGGGTCGGCGAGGTCTCGCTCGGCGACCTGGTCGTCAACGCCCTGCGCATGCGGCCGGATCGCCTCGTCGTCGGCGAGGTGCGCGGTGGCGAGGCGCTCCACCTCGTCCTCGCCCTCAACACGGGCCACGACGGCTGCCTCGCCACCGTCCACGCCAACGACCCCCTCGGCGCGCTG
>JBPEXC010000475.1:0-1734 GCA_052032035.1 Acidimicrobiales bacterium
GCGACCCTCGCCGCGGTGGCCGGCGACATGGGGGCTGCGGCCCGGGCGGCCGGCGTGCGCGTCGCCACCGGCGACACCAAGGTCGTCGAGGCCGGCCACGCCGACGGGCTCTACGTCAACACCGCCGGCGTCGGCGTGATCCCCGAGGGCGTGCACCTCGACCCCACGCGGGCCGCCCCCGGCGACGTGATCGTGGTCAGCGGCCCGATCGGGCTGCACGGCGTCGCGGTGATGAGCCAGCGCGACGGCCTCGAGTTCGGCACGGAGATCCGGTCCGACTCGGCGCCGCTCCACGGCCTGGTCGCGACCATGCTGGCCGCCCACCGCGACCTGCACGTGTTGCGTGACCCCACCCGCGGTGGGGTGACGGCATCACTGTGCGAGATCGCAGCGTCGGCCGGGGTCGGCATCGCCTACGAGGAAGCCCTCTTGCCCGTGCCGGCGGCCGTGGCCGGTGCGTGCTCGTTCCTGGGGCTCGACCCGATGTCGATCGCCAACGAGGGCCTCCTCGTCGCCGTCGTCCCCGCCGACGCCGTCGACACGGTCGTCGCGGCGATGCACGAGGATCCCCGTGGAGCGGGCGCGACCGTGATCGGGCGGGTCGTCGAGGACCACCCGGGTGTGGTGGTGGCCACCACGCCCTTCGGAGCGACCCGCGTCGTCGACCTCCCCCTCGGGGAGCAGCTGCCCCGCATCTGCTGAGCAGGCGGTCGCGAGCTCGGCTCGCAGCTACCTCGGTGACGGCGCCCTCAGCGACGGTGCTCGGTGGCCCGTGCCGCCAGCAGGGTGAGGCCGACGGCGTCGACGACGAAGATCACGGTGAGCATCGCGTCGCGCGCCCCGGACAGGGGCGCCCGCACCACGAAGCCGACCAGGGCGACGAGGAACAGGACGGCCAGCGCGAGCACCACGGCTTCGTGCCGCGTGATCGGGGGCCGCTGGAGCGGCGACCCCAGCGACGAACGGGACGACGAACCGACCACCGGCAGACGGGTGGACAGAGGCATGGCGGGCAGGGCTTTCTCACACCGGGGGCCGAGGTGTGGTCGGCGTCGGCGTCTCGCCGAACAGACCAGGATCGAACACCCGACGTTGCCCCAGGTCAAGAGGCGATCTCGGAGTGTTGCGCGACTGCAATCAGGCGGCGGCCGCGCGATCTCGGAGGGCGTGCTCGGAGGCGGCGTCGGCCGGGTAGAAGAGCTCGATCGACAACTCGTCGAGGGTGATGTCGTTGGGCGTGCCGAGGGTGGCGAGGGTCGTGAACAGCGAGATCTCCGTGCCGTCGACCTCGACGGTGAGGGGCACCAGGACCGTCGGTTCGCCGCCCACCGAACCGACGGGGCCCAGCCCTCGAACGGTGTCGTAGCCGCGGACCTCGGTGGCGAGGGCGGCCAGGGCAGGGTCGCCGGTGAGGGCGACGGCCCGGTCGAGCTGCGCGAGCAGGTAGGTGGCCCAGGGTTCGAGGTCGCGGGTGCGGCCGGCGAGCCCATCGGGGTGGAGACACAGCCGGAACACGTTGATCGTCGGCTCGAGCAGTTCGGGGGCCACGCCATCGACGAGGCCGAGGGCGGCGGCGTTGGCCAGCACGACGTTCCACTGCCGATCGATGACCACGCCGGGGTAGGGGTCGTGGGCGTCGAGCATGCGCTGCAACGAACGGCGGACCTGCTCCATCGCCGCGTCGTCGAGCGGGGTCTCGCGGTAGCGGGGCGCATACCCCGCCGCCAGCAGGAG
>JBPEXC010000476.1:0-22491 GCA_052032035.1 Acidimicrobiales bacterium
CGATCTTGCGCATGATCGACTCCAGCGCCGGGTTCATGTACTGGATGTCGAAATTCGCATCCGCATACATCATCCCCAGATCCGACGAATCCACCATCTGCCCCAACCGACGAGCCTCCGCGTCGGCCGCTTCCTGCGCTCGCTGGTTGCGACGGGTCGAGAGCACCAGCCACGAACCGCCACCGATCAGGATGACGAGGCTGCCGGCGAACATCGCCCACAGCTGGGTGGCGATGCCGTTGGCGCTGGTGTGGAAGTCCTCGGCGCCGACGGCGGCGTCGTCCTCGAGCAACACGAGGGCCTCGAACAGCGACGCCAACAGCGGGTCGACCGTGTCGTACATGCGACCGTTGAAGTCCTCGACGGCGTCGAGGCCGCCGGCGCGGATGTCGGCGAGGGCCGCCTCGGCGGCTTCGTCGACCGCCGCCTGCTGGGCGTCGATCTCGTCCCAGAGCGAGGTCTTCTCCGGATGGCTCGCCCGCAGGATGGGCTCCGCGTGCTCCCAACCCTCGTAGCCCTCCTCCTGGGCGAGTTCGATGCGCTCGATCAGGCCTTCGAGCGTGAAGTCACCGACGAGGTCCTGCCGGTTGATCGCGTCGACGATGCCCAGCGAGTAGGCGTTGATCATGTGGACCATGTCCTGCTGGGGGCCGATCACGTCGACCTGGATCTGGGTCACCTGGTCGTCGGCCGAGCGGTTGGCTCGCTGGGACACCAGCACCATCACGGTGAGGAGGACGACGGCGGCGAACAACACGCCGCCGATCGCACGGTCGGTGCGGAGGCTCTTCGTTCCGGTCATTTCTTCGGGCTCCAATCGGGCAGGAGGGGTTCGAGGGTGTTCGGGGATCAGGAGGCGGTGGCCAGGGGGCCACAGTCGACGAGGGACACCAGGGCGGGGACGTCGAGCAGCTCGGTCAACACGCCGCCGGCGACGACGGACCCGACGACGCCGAGACGGCCCTGGGCGCCGACCCGGTCGATCTCGTCGGGATCGATGTCGACGACGTCGAGCACCTGGTCGACGACGAGGCCGACCGAGACGTCACGAGCCTCGGAGGTGACGACCACCCGCAGGGGCTGGCTCTCCATCGGGCGGCGGCCCTCGCCGAGGGTGTCGCCGACGAAGACGAGGGGCAGGAGCCGGCCGCGGTACTGCACGACGGCCTCGCTGCCGCTCCACTCGACCGAGTCGGGATGGACCTTCTCGAGTCGTTCGAGCTCGGCGGTCGGCAACCCGGCCCGCCGCTCGCCGACCATGACGGTGAGCAGCGGTTCGAGGTGGGAGCTGGAGTCGCCGAGGGCGCCGGCGTTGGTGGCGGGGAGGGGCGTGTTGCCGAGGTTCGACTTCCTGGCGATCGACGACACGTCGAGGATCAGCGCGGCCGAGCCGTCGCCCATCACCGTGGCGCCGGCGTAGACGCCGACCTTCTGGATCTGCCGCGACAGCGGCTTCACCACGATCTCCTCGGCCTTGGTGACCTGGTCGACGATCAGCCCGAACGGCTGCTCGCCGGACTGCACGATGATGATCGTGGCCGAGTCCCGCTCCGGGATCGGGCGCTCGAGTGCCTCGTTGAGCTCGATCAGGGGCATCAGCTCCTCGCGCAGCCGCAGCACGGGCGCGGAGTGGAGCCATTCGATGCGGGTCTGGAGGTCGTCGCCCTGGAGACGGACCAGCTCGAGCACCGAGGCCTGGGGAACGGCGAAGAGTTCGTCGGCGCACTCGACGACGAGGGCGGGCACGATGGCCAGCGTCAGGGGGATGGCGAGGCGCATCGTCGTGCCCTTGCCGAGCTCGGACTGGATCTCGAGCGACCCGCGGATGTCGCGGATGTTGGAGGCGACGACGTCCATGCCGACGCCGCGGCCGGAGATCTTGGTGACGGCGGCGGCGGTGGAGAAGCCGGGCAGGAGGATCAGTTCCAGCTTCTCGCTCGGCGTCATCTCGGCGAGCTCGTCGATCGTGACGAGCCGCTTCGACAGGGCGCTCTCGGCGATCTTCTCCGGGTCGATGCCGGCGCCGTCGTCGGCCACCTCGATGATCACGTGGCCGCCGTCCTGGATGGCCGACAGTCGGATCTTGCCGGCGGCGGGCTTGCCGTTGGCCTCGCGCACGTCGGGGGCCTCGAGGCCGTGGTCGACGGCGTTGCGGACGAGGTGGACCAGGGGGTCGCGGATCGCCTCGATGATCGTGCGGTCGAGCTCGATGCCCTCACCGGTCATCTCGAGCCCGGCCTGCTTGCCGGCCTCCTTGGCCACGTCGCGCACCACTCGGGGCAGCGAACGCCACGCGTTCTCGATCCGCTGCATGCGGGTCCGGAGCGCCTGCTCCTGGAGCGAGCTGGTGATGTAGGCCAGCTCCTGGGTGCGACGACCGATGCTCTCGACGTTGTCGTCGGCGGCCTGCACGAGCTGATTGCGGGTGAGCACGAGCTCGCCGACCAGGCCGACGATGCCGTCGAGCAGTTCGACGTCGACCCGGATGCTCGACTCGCCCTGCTGCTTGTGCTGTTCCTTGGTCGGCTGTTCGACGAGGCCCTCGGCGGAGAGACGGGCGTTGACCGTGGCCTCGATCTCGTCGACGGTGGTCAGCCCCATCTTCACGAGGATCGTGCCGACGCGGTCGGTGTCTCCGGCCCGCTGCGCGGCCAGCGCCTGGTTGAGCTGGGCCTCGGTGACGATGCCGCCCTCGACGAGGATCTGGCCGAAGAGGCCTCGCTTCACGCCGGGCTGCGGCTCGCCATCGGCGGGCTCGGCGGGTGCCACGGCGGTGGACCCGGCGTCGCCGGACGCCTCCTCGGCGTCGTCGGACGACCCGGCGTCGGTGGCCCGACGCTGGGGCACGGCGGTGCCGTCGCGCAGCGCCATCAGGGTCTGGAGGAGGTCGTCGTAGACGAACTCGCCCTCCGACCCCGTCGACTCGAGTCGGTCCAGGATGCTGCGCAGCGCATCGACCGTCTCGAGTAGGGCGGTGGCGATCTCCTCACTGAAGGCGATCTCACCGTCGCGGACCTTGGAGAGCAGGTTCTCGCCGGCATGGGCGACGCTCTCGAGCATCGAGAACCCGAGGAACCCGCTCGATCCCTTCACCGAGTGGACACGGCGGAAGATCTCCCGCACCAGTTCGAGGTCGCCGGGGTTGGTCTCGAGTGCGAGCAGCGACTCGTCGACGGTGTCGAGCGCTTCTCGACTCTCCACGACGAAGTCTTCAATGAGTTCGGCATCGTTCTCGATGTCGTTCACGGTGGGGTACCTCCGAGGACTGGGCCTGCCCAGGCTCGGAAGATCCGGCGTGACCATGAGCACCACCCGCCGACCCATTGTCCGGACAAGCGGTCCAGGGCGCTACGGTGGGGGGATGCCCGGCTTCCGACGCTCGTTCACCCGCCGACCGGCACCACACCGTCGCCACCCGATCGCCGCACTCGTCGTGAGCGCTGCGTGCACGGCCATCACGCTCGGCGGCTGCGGCACCAGCGATTCGCTCGTCTCGCCCGAGACCGCGGCGTCGGTGATCGAGAGCGACGAGGTGGTCGTGCTCGACATCCGCACGCCCGAGGAGTTCGCCGAGGGCCACCTGGCGGCGGCGCGCAACATCGACTTCTACGCCGCCGACTTCGACGAGCAGATCGCGGCCCTCGATCCCGACCTGCACTACGTGGTCTACTGCCGCTCCGACAACCGGAGCGGACAGGCGATGCCGTTGTTCGACGAGCTCGGCTTCGAGCAGGTGACGGAGATCGACGGCGGCATCCTGGCCTGGATCGCCGCCGACCTCCCGGTCGAGTAGGTCAGCCCTCCCGGTCGAGTAGGTCAGCTCTCGAGGGTGGCGGGGGTCAGCCGCCGCTCGAGACCGACGAGGAAGCGGCCGATGGTGACCAGGGTGGCGCCGAGCAGGGCGACCGTGGTCTCGGCGCCCGTCTCGGGCAGCTGCTGGAGTCCGGCCACCTGCACCTCAGCGGTCGGGTCGGGTTCGCCGGTGGCGGACTCGACCTCGACCTGGGTCGTGGTGGGTGACGCCACCGGGCCGGCGACCTCGGTCGAGGTCGGGGGCGTGGTCGGGGGCTCGGTCGACGGCGCCGCCGCCTCGGGTGCCGTGGTCGGCGCCACGCTGCTCACCGTCGTCGACGGAACGGTCGTGGACGGCGCCGTCGTCGGCCCGGCCGGGACCGGCTCGGTCGTGGAGGGAGCGGTGGTGGAGGGCACCGTGTTCTGGGGCACCGTGCTCTGAGGGACGGTGCTGTCGGGAACGGTGGTCTCGGGAAGGTCGGTCGTGGGAGTGGTGCTGGGCACCTCCGAGGGCGGCGGGCCCGGGACGACGCAGCCGTCGACGACCACACGCACCCCACCGCTCGACACCCCGTCGTCGCCGAAGCGCACCGACACGTCCAACGACGACCCGAGCACGACCGACCCGGCCGTCACCGAGGTGACGGCGTGGGCGGCCCCCTCGAAGTCGGCGGCGACCACCGTCTCCGACCCGGTCGTCACGACGAGGTCGTTGCCGGGATGGACCGACCACTGGTTCTCGCCCTCGACGCGCACGTCGCAGCGGAGGCCCTGGAGCTCGGCCGGCACCGGCGTCGAGGCCCGCAGCGACGACGACCCGGGATCGCCGTGGACGGCGCCGCCGATCGGCACCGACAGCACCACGCCGGCCGGGGCGACGGGGCCGCTGTCGTCGCCCTCGATGGCCCCGGCACCGATCCCCAGGGTGGTCATCCACCCGAAGGTCAGCACCGCCACCCAGGCGGCGGTCACCCCTCGACGAATCGTGGTCCGAGTCGAAAACTGCACGGGGTCTCCTCACGCGTGTCGGCCGTGTCTCCCCACCCTCGGCACCGCCGAGCGGGGCGGAATGGGCACGACGGCCCGTTGTGCTCAAGATCCGGGCCGGGCGAGCCGATGTGCCGTGAACGCGCCGATCTCGGGATCGCGCCGAATCTCGGCTAGTCTCAACGGCCGATTCGCGTTGGCCTGTGTGTCACCCCTTCCACGCTCCGCTGCCCGTGCAGTGTCGTGTGTCGAGCCGGAGGGTTGGTTGCCCGGGACGGCGAGGCTCGAGGGCACGCCCATCCCGTGCCCGGAAGCGACCCAAGGGACCCGTCATGACCAGAGACTCCGAGCCGGTCCGCTCTGCCGCGTCCCCGATCGACCCGACCCCGGCGAGGGCCACCGTATGACGACTTCCGACCGCCACAAGATCGCCCTGCGCGGCGTCTACAAGATCTTCGGCGATCAGCCGGCGGGTCACGCCCTCGACCTGGCCCGGGCCGGTGTCCCCAAGGACGAGGTGCAGGCTCGCACCAACCACGTGGTCGGCCTGACCGACGTCGACTTCTCCGTCGACGAGGGCGAGATCTTCGTCGTGATGGGGCTGTCGGGTTCGGGCAAGTCGACCGCGATCCGGACGGTCAACAAGCTCCACACGGTGACCGCCGGCGAGGTGCTCGTCGACGGTCGCGACGTGCAGCAGATGTCGGGCAAGGACCTGCAGGCCTACCGGCGCGAGAAGATGGGCATGGTCTTCCAGCACTTCGCCCTCTTCCCCCACCACAACGTGATCGACAACGTCGGCTACGGCCTCAAGGTGCAGGGCGTCCCCAAGGACGACCGGGATCAGGCGGCGCTCCGAGCCCTCGCCCTGGTCGGCCTCGAGCGCTACGCCCGCAGCTACCCGAGCGAGCTGTCGGGCGGCATGCAACAGCGCGTCGGCCTCGCCCGTGCCCTCGCCAGCGACCCCGACATCCTCCTGATGGACGAGGCGTTCAGCGCCCTCGACCCGCTGATCCGCCGGCAGATGCAGGACGAGATGCTGGCGATCCAGGCCGAGCTGCACAAGACGATCCTGTTCATCACCCACGACCTCAACGAGGCGCTGCGCATCGGCGACCGGGTGTGCATCATGAAGGACGGGGCGGTCGTCCAGATCGGCACCCCCGAGGAGATCCTCACCGAGCCGGCGACCAGCTACGTCGCCGAGTTCGTGCAGGACGTCGACCAGGGCCGGGTGATCCAGGTCCACGAGGTGATGGTCGAGCCCGACCCCCTCTCCCCCACCGCCGGCGTGCGGGAGGCCCTTCGCCACCTCGGCGATCGTGCCGGGGTGTTCGTCCTCGACGACGACGGCCGACCGACCGCGGTGCTCACCACCGGCGACGGCATCCGGGTCGCCGACCTCGGCAGCGAGAACCTCCACGACGCGCTCCGGGGCGACTTCGCCACCTGCGGGCCCGACCAGACCCTCAACGAGGTCTACGCCGCGGCAGGTCGGGGTCTCCCGATCGCCGTCGTCGACGACGACGGGCGACTCGTCGGCAACCTCGACCCTCGCCACATCATGGAGGAGATGGGACGCGTGGAGTCCTTGATCGACGCCTTCGACCGGGAGGTCGCCCGATGATCGGCGTGCTCGCCACCGACGTCACCGACAACGCCGTCCTCGACGACTACACGATCCCCTTCGGGCCGTGGACCGACGAGGCCGTCGACTGGGTGAAGCTCAACCTGCAGTGGCTGCTCGACATCATCGGCTGGCCCTTCGAGTTCCTGATCAACAACCTCGTCGAGGACTTCCTCGTCGAGCTGCCGTGGATGTGGCTCGTCGGGGCGATGTTCCTCCTCGCCTGGCTGATCCGGAACCTCACCGTCGCCGTCGGCACGGTCGCCGGGCTCACCGTGTGCGGCCTGCTCGGCAACGAGTACTGGGAGGAGACGGCCCGCACGATCGGGTTGATCCTCGTCGCCGTCCTGCTCTGCGTGGTGATCGGCATCCCGCTCGGCATCCTCGCCGGCCGCAAGGACGCCTTCTGGTCGACCCTGCGGCCGACCCTCGACGCCATGCAGGTCGTCCATTCGTTCGTCTACCTGCTGCCGTTCATCTACTTCTGGGGTGTGGGGCCCGTCGGCGCCACGATGGCGACGATGATCTTCGCCCTGCCGCCGCTGATCCGCCTGACGAACCTCGGCATCCGGCAGGTGCCCGAGGACGTGGTCGAGGCGGCTCGTGCCTACGGCGCGTCGGAGCGTCGGGTCCTCACCGACGTGCAGCTCCCGCTGGCCCGCCCGGCGATCATGACCGGTCTCAACCAGACGCTCCTCCTGGCCTTCTCGATGCTCGGCGTCGCCGCCATCATGGGCGCCGGCGGCCTCGGCCGCCTGCTGTTCAGCGCCCTCGGGCGGCAGGACGTCGCCCTGGCCGCCTCGGCCGGTCTCGCATTCTTCATCCTCGCCGTGGTCATGGACCGGATCGCCCAGACCGACGCCGGCGGGTCCGGCCTCTTCGCCCGCATCTCGCGAGCGTGGGCGACCCGCAGCAATCCCGAGGATCTCCTCGGCGATCCCGACTTCGACCCCGCCGCCGGCGACCAGGCCGACGGGCCCGACGCCGACGCCTCGCTGCACCTCGGGGTGCCGGCACCCGTCGGCGGCGCCGAACGCGGCGCGATGGCGCTCGCCGCCGTCGGGGCCGTCGTCGGCCTGGTGTCGGTCGTCCTGCCGTGGACGGTCGACGGGTCCCTGCTGTCGGCGTATTCGCGTCGCGCCGACGAGGACCTCGTCGGCGCCTCGTTCTCGGGCCTCGCCGCCGAGGGTGGCTCCTGGTTCGGGTACGTGGCCGTCGTGGCCGCCCTCGTCGTGCTCGCCGCCGTCCTCGCATCGTGGTTCCGCCTCGGCGGCGGCCGCTGGCTGGCCCCCGACGGTGCCGCCGCCGCGGCCCTCGCCCTCCTGCTCACCGGCCTCGGGTTCGCCCTCGCCGACCCCAGTCCCTACGCCACGGCCTTCGGCCTCGGCATCGGCGTGTGGGTGAGCCTGATCGGTGGGCTCGTGGCCGTCGCCGGCACGATCCGTTGGGTGCAGGTGGCCCCGTTCGGGCCCCGCCGCCCCCTCCTCGACCGGGTGCTGCCCACCCCGCTGGCCCTCGCCGCCACCGGCGTGCTGCTGAGCGTGATCGCCCTGTTCTCCGCCTGGAGCGTCGACGAGCGCGCCGATGCGATCATCAGCCCCGAACTCCAGGCCGAGATCGACGAGATCAAGGAGCTGGAGGCCGCCGGCGAGCTCGACCCGGCCGTCGCCGCCAGCGACATCCTCGTGCTGCGGGCACGGGCCGAGGTGGCCGACCGCATCGTGATCGACGGCCGCTCCGACGCCGGCGCCGGCCTCGGCGTGTGGACCCTGCTGTTCACCGTCGCCGGGGCGGCAGCCGCCGCCGTCGCCGCCGGTGTCGCCGGCCGCTCCGACGGCCGCCAGTGGCTCGGCGGCAGCGTGGCCATGGGCCTCGGGGCCGGTGTGGCCGCCATCGCCGTCGGCTGGATCGGCAGCCTGGCCCGGGCCACCGACCCCAACTTCTTCAGCGGCGTCGGCTCGTTCATCGCCCTGCTCGCCGGCGGCGCAATCGTCGCAGCCGGCAGCAGCGTGATCAGCGGGTTCGAACGCAGCCAGCTCTTCGGGGCGGCCACCACGGCCGCCCCGATCGAGGCACCGTCCGGCGAGGCCGAAGGCCGCGCGACCGTGCCGTCCAGCAACGATCTCGTCGGTACGGAGAGGCCGTCGTGATCGAACACATCAACCGGGAGGCAACCCCCATGAATTCTTCGACCCAACGACGGTCGGCCATCGCCTGGCTGGCCGCGCTCGCACTGCTGCTCGCAGCGTGCGGAGGCAGCGATGCCGACAGCGCCGACAGCGGCGCGTCCGACGACACCTCGACCGAGGCGAGCGACACCACCGAGGGCACCGACGACGGCGACGCCGACAGTGACGCCGATGCCGACGCCGACGGTGGCGACGCCGCCGCCATGCCCGGCGAAGGCGTGGCGGTCACGATGGCCAAGGCCGACTGGTCGACCGAGGACCCCAACGCCTACGTCGCCCAGGCCCTGCTCATCGAGCTCGGCTACGACGTGACCGATCCCGCCGATCTCGAGCTCGGCCCGGCCAACGCCTACCTGGCGATGGCGCAGGGCGACGCCGACTTCTGGATCAACAGCTGGTACCCGGGCCACAACTCGTGGCTCGCCAACGAGATGCCCGACGGCACCACCGTCGGCGACCACGTCTCGGTGGTCGGTGAGATGATGATGGCCGGTGGCCTCCAGGGCTACCTCGTCACCAAGAGCTTCGCCGACGAGTACGGCATCACGTCGCTCGACGACCTCAACGCCAACGCCGAGGCGCTCGCCGCCTACGACGCCGCCGATCCCTCCCCCGGCAACGGCATCGCCGACATCTACGGCTGCCAGGAGAGCTGGACCTGCGACGACATCATCCAGAGCCAGATCGCCTTCTCGGGCTGGGAGAACATCCAGCAGACCATCGCCGGCTACGACGCGATGTTCGCCGAGGCGACGGTCAAGGCCGACGCCGGTGAGCCCATGGTGATCTACACCTGGACCCCCAGCGCCTACATCACCCAGCTCCGCCCCGGCGACAACGTCGTGTGGCTCGAGGTCAACGACGTCATCGACGACTCCAACCCCCTCGGCGTCGAGGGTGGCGAAGACCACGACCAGACCCCGGGCGTCGCCGGCATCGGTGCCGAGCAGTGCCCCGGCTCCGACGGTGAGTGCCAGCTCGGCTGGGTCGCCGCCGACATCCAGGTGACCGCCAACAACGAGTGGCTCGCCGCCAACCCGGCCGCCGCCTCCCTCCTCGAGCAGTTCCAGATGAACGTGGTCGAGGTGTCGCTGATGAACGTCGAGATGGGTGACGGCGCCGACGTCGCCGACCTCGCCGCACAGTGGATCGAGGACAACCGCGACCTCGTCGACGGGTGGCTCGAGACCGCTCGCGCTGCGGGCTGATCCTCCCCTTCACCACCGACACCCGCCCGGGTGTCACGCACGACGGCCGGTCCCTCGGGGCCGGCCGTCGGCGCGTCCGGACGATTGGCTGCGGTCGCCCGCGGTGCGTAGCGTCGCCGCGATGGGGACCGATACGCACAACAGCCCGGACGAAGCTGCTCACTACGAAACGCTGCTCGTCGAGACGCGCGGCCGGGTGCGGCTGCTCACGCTCAACCGACCGGACAAGCTCAACGCCTGGACCTACCGCATGGGTGCCGAACTGGCCGACGCGGTGCTCGAGGCCGACGCCGACGAGGCGATCGGCGCGGTCGTCGTCACCGGCGCCGGGCGCGGCTTCTGCGCCGGCGCCGACATGTCGGACGTGTTCGACGCCCAGCTCAACGGCGAACGTGACCGTGACACCGGCAGCCCCGAGCGGACTGCGCGTACCGAGCGGACCGACCCGGGCCGCTGGATCGACATCGTGCGGACGACCAAGCCGATCGTGGCGGCGGTGAACGGCGCGGCCGTCGGTGTCGGACTCACGATGATCCTGCCGTTCGACCGCATCGTCGCGGCCGACGACGCGAAGCTGAGCCTGCGTTTCGCCAAGATGGGCCTGGTGCCCGAGCTCGCCAGCTCGCACTTCGTGCCGGCCCGGGTCGGGTTCGGGGCCGCCAACGACCTGATGTTGTCGGCCCGGTTCGTCTCGGGGCGCGAGGCGGCCGAGCTCGGCCTGGCCGACGAGTCGGTGCCCGGCGACCAGCTCCTCGACCGAGCCCTCACCGTCGCCGGCGAGTACGCCGAGAACCCGGCCCGGCAGCTGCGGTGGATCAAGGAGCTGCTCACCGCCAACACCCACGACGCCGACACGTCGGCCGTCCAGGCCCGGGAGCTCGCCTACCTGGAGCGGGCCTACGCGTCGCCCGAACACGCCGCCGCCGTCGCCGCCTTCCTGTCGAAGAACTGAGACGCCGCCGTGGATCTCGGACTGGCCGGCAAGCGGGCCGTCGTCACCGGCGGATCGAAGGGCATCGGGTTGGCCGTGGCCCGCTGCCTGATCGACGAGGGCGCCTCGGTCACGATCGTGGCCCGCCCCTCCGCAGCGCTCGACGCTGCGACGGACGCCTTCGGCCCGGCCGCTGCGGCCGTCGGTGCCGACCTCGCCACGGTGACCGGGCGCGACGCCCTGCTGGCGGCGGCACCCCCGGACGACGTCGACATCGTCGTCAACAACGCCGGCGCGATCCCCGGCGGCACGATCACCCAGGTCGACGACGAGACCTGGCGGGAGGCCTGGGACCTGAAGGTGTTCGGCTACATCGACCTGATGCGTCGCTACCTGCCGGCACTGCGGCCGGGCTCGGTGATCTGCAACGTCATCGGCGGTGCCGCCGTGCACCCGACCCCCGGCTACATCGCCGGTGCCGGCGGCAACGCCGCCCTCGACGCGATGACCCGGGCGCTCGGCTCGCGGTCACTGCGCAAGGGCGTGCGCGTCGTCGGCGTCCACCCCGGCCTCACCCTCACCGATCGGCTGACCACGCTGATGCGGACCGCGGCCGAGAACCGTTTCGGCGACGCCGACCGCTGGGAGGAGCTGCTCGGCGACCCGCCGCCGGCCACCCCGGAACAGGTGGCCGACGTGGTCGCGTTCCTCGTGTCGCCCCGAGCGTCGTACGTGTCGGGCACGCTCCTCACCGTCGACGGCGGCGCCACCGCTCGCTAGCGGCGCCGGCTCGCTACGAGACCGCGTACTGGCGGAGCTTGCGGCGGCCGAGCGAGGTCTTGTGCACCTCGTCCGCGCCGTCGTAGATCCGGGCCGCCCGCTCGTGGCGGTACCAGTAGGCGAGCACCGTGTCGTCGGTGACACCGAGGGCGCCGTGCACCTGGATCGCCCGGTCGATCGCCTTCAGCATCGTGCCGGCCACGAGGAACTTGATCGCCGCGATCTCGTCGCGAGCGTTCTTGGCGCCGACCTGATCGATCCGCCAGGCCGCGTGCAGCACCGACAGTCGCGCCGCTCGGATCTCCGCGTCGAGCTCGGCGACGTAGTGCTGGATCACCTGGGAGTCGGCGAGGGTCGAGCCGTCCTCGGCGATCACCCGGGCGTTGGCCCGTTCGCAGAGCAGGTCGAAGGCCCGGGACGCGATGCCCATCCACCGCATGCAGTGATGGATGCGACCGGGCCCGAGCCGCTCCTGGGCGATGACGAAGCCGTCGCCCTCCCCGCCGAGCAGGTTGCTCCGGGGCACCCGCACCGACTGGTAGCTCACCTCCCCGTGGCTGGCGTGTCCCGAACCGCCGTGGCCCATCACGCTGACGTTGCGCACCAGCTCGAAGCCGGGCGTGTCGGTGGGCACCAGGATCATCGACGCTCGCCGATGGGGCGGGGCGTCGGGATCGGTCACCGCCATCACGATCGCGACGGCGGCGCCGTCGGCGCTCGACGTGAACCACTTCTGCCCGGAGATGACGTAGTCGTCGCCGTCCTCGACAGCCCGGGTGGCGAGCAGGGTCGGGTTCGAGCCCGCGGTCTCCGGCTCGGTCATCGAGAAGCAGCTGCGGATCTCGCCCTCGACCAGCGGTCGCAACCAGCGCTCCTTCTGCTCGTCGGTCCCGTAGGTGTGCAGGATCTCGATGTTGCCGGCGTCGGGCGCCTGCACCCCGAAGATCCGGAACCCGAGCGGGCTGCGGCCGAGCTGCTCGGTGAGCAGGCCGTGGTCGACCATCGACAGACCGAGGCCGCCGAACTCGACCGGATGGTTCGGCGCCCACAGGCCCATCTGGCGGACCTTGTGCTGGGCCTCGATCACCTGCTTTTCGAGCACCTCGGGATCGCCGTGGAGCATCTCCCCCTCGAGCGGGATCACCTCGGCGTCCACGAAGTCCCTGACCATGCCGAGCATCACCTGCATCGGCTCCGACACTACGAAGTCCACGAGTCCTCCCCCGATTCGTCCTGGGGGCGACGCTACGGAGCGAGCCTCGGAGCCGTCAGGGTCGAAAGACCCTGATCGCTCCAGCCTCGCGTCCGGACAGGGCCGGGTCCGGGAACGCCGGTCAGACGCCGACGGCCACGAAGCCGCGGATCTCGGCGGCGAGGTCGGCTCGTTCGTCGGCCGGCAACCAGCTCTGGGCCACGCCGGCGAGAGCGATGTCGACCATGTCGTCGTCGCCGTAGCCGAACGCGTTGGCCACCCGGCGGTACTCGTCGGCCAGGTCGAACTGGAAGAACGCCGGGTCGTCGCTGTTGAGCGACACCGGCACGCCGAGGTCGCGGAACCGGGCGAAGGGGTGGGCGGCGAGCTCGGGCACGATGTCGAGCTCGACGTTGGAGGTCGGGCAGCTGGTGAGCGGGATGCCCTCGTCGATCACCCGTCGGGTGAGGTCGGGGTCGTCGAGGAGGTGGGTGCCGTGGTCGATCCGGTCGACGCCGGCGTCGACCATCGCCGCGATGTTGGCCGCCGGGCCGTCCTCACCGCAGTGGAACGACGTGCGCAGCCCCGCCTTGCGGGCGGCCTTCACGAACGGGGCGAACGCCCGGTGGTCGACGCCTCGCTCGGTCGAGTCGCCGCCCACGCCGAGCAGCCAGTCGCGGTCGAGCGACTTCGCCACCTCGAGCAGCGCCATCGCCGGCCCGAGGCCGGCGGGCTTGTCGATGTCGAGGATCACCCGCGTGACCACGCCGGTGTCGGCCTCGCCGTCGGCGAGGCCGGCGATCATGCCGTCCCACACGGTCGACAGCTCGACACCGCGCGACAGGTGGAAGCCGGGCGAGAAGAACATCTCGCGGTAGCGGATGCCGGCGACGGCGGCGTCGAGGCACGCCTCGTAGGCGATGCGATGGAAGTCGGACGGGGTCTGGAGGACCGAGCAGACGACGCCGAACGCAGCGAGGAAGTCGCCGAGCGAGGTGTAGGCGTAGAGGTCGGCCGGTTCGACCACCGGGAGGCGGACCCCGTGGGCGAGGGCGAGATCGGCGGCCGTGGTCGGCCGCACGGTGCCCTCGAGGTGGCAGTGCAGTTCGGCCTTGGGCAGCGCCCGCAGGTCGAGGGCTCCCAGGCCGGCAGTCGGGCCAGCATCGCTCGGGCGGGTCATCGCGTGACCCTACGTCGGCACCGCTGCGGGATCGTTTCCGCCGTGTGTCCGGCGCGCATCGGTGGGCTGAACGCTTCACGTCAGCAATCTGCGACCGGCGCTTCACACGAGAGCAAACGATGGTTCATCGCCGCTTCGTACGTTCGTGCCGATGACGACTTCCCCTCACCGCCGCCCCGTGACCCTCTCCCCCGCCGCTCGCGCCGCCTTCCAGGCCAACGCCGCCCGCCGCGCCGCCTACGACCGTCGTGGGTTCCTGAAGCGAGCCGGCGGTGCCGGTGCCCTCGTGCTCGGCGGCTCCGGCCTGCTCGCCGCCTGCGGCGGATCGGACTCCGAAGGATCCGCCGCCGAGGGCAGCACCGACGAGGGCACGAGCAGCGAGGGCGCCGCCGACTTCGGCGAGCTGAACCTGCAGCTCAACTGGATCACCAACGCCGAGTTCGCCGGCACCTACGTCGCCGTCGAGGAGGGTTACTACGCCGCCAACGGCTTCTCGACCGTCAACGTCGTGCCCGGCGGGCCCGATGTCGCGGTGGAACCCGCGGTGATCGCCGGCACCTCGAAGATGGCCTACACCGTGTCGGAGTCGCTGGCCGGCGCCGTCGGCGAGGGTGCCGAGCTGAAGGTGATCGGTGCGGCGTTCCAGAACAATCCGTTCGGTGTGATGTCGATGGCCGACAACCCGCTGCTCTCGCCCCAGGACATGGTGGGCAAGAAGATCGGGGTCCAGGCCGTCAACGATCTCCTGTGGGATGCCCTGCTCGAGATCAACGGGATCGAGCCGGGGTCGGTGGAGAAAGTGGTCGCCGGCTTCGATCCCGCCCCCTTCGTCAACGGCGAGGTCGACGGCTGGTTCAGCTTCGTCACCAACGAGCCCAACATCCTGCGCTCCGAGGGCATCGACGTCGTCGACTTCTCCCTGTCCGACTTCGGCTTCGTGCTCTACCAGCAGCTGATCTGCTGCACCGAGGAGACCCTGGCCAACGAGAAGGACTTCCTGGTCGCCGCCCTCCGGTCGGAGATCCAGGGCTGGCAGGCGACGATCGCCGAGCCCGAGCTCGGGCTGAAGTGGACGATGGAGAAGTACGGCGCCGACCTCGGTCTCCACGAGGACGCGTCGCTGGCCGAGATCAACGACCAGATCGACCGCATGATGGTGACCGAGACGACCGACGAGTTCGGGCTGTTCTACATGACCGACGAGGCGATCGCCGAGAACGTCGCCACCCTCACCAGCATCGGACTCCCGGTCGACCCCAGCCTCTACACGACCGAGATCCTCGACGTCATCTACGCCGACGGTCTCGATCTGCTGTCGTGAGCGCTCCCGCCGGCGGGATCGCCATCGACCACCTCACCAAGACCTTCACGATCGGACGCGACACGATCACCGCCCTCGACGACGTCAGCATCGAGGCGCCGCCCGGCAGCTTCACGGCCCTCCTCGGCCCGTCGGGCTGCGGCAAGTCGACGATCCTGCGGATCCTGGCCGACCTGGAGCACCCGACGTCGGGCCTCGTGCGGGTCAACGGCGTCGAACCCTCGACCATTCGACGCAACCACGAGCTCGGCATCGCCTTCCAGGACGCTGCGCTCCTCGCGTGGCGGTCGGTGCGCAAGAACATCCGACTCGCCTACGAGGTGACCGGTGAGCCGGCCGACGACGCCGCCATCGAGGACCTGATCCGCCTGGTCGGGCTCGAGGGGTTCGAGGACGCCCGTCCCAACCAGCTCTCCGGCGGCATGCGCCAGCGGGTGGCGATCGCCCGGGCCCTGGTGCTCGAGCCCCAGATCCTGTTGCTCGACGAGCCGTTCGGCGCCCTCGACGAAATGACCCGGCAGCGGCTCAACCTCGAGCTGCTGCGCATCTGGTCGGAGCGTCGCACGACCACCGTGCTGGTCACCCACTCGATCGCCGAGGCGGTGTTCCTCGCCGATCAGGTGGTGCTGCTCAGCGCCCGACCCGGCCGGGTGAAGACGATCCTGCCGATCGAGTTGGAGCGGCCGCGCACCCCGGAGATGCAACGAACCCCCGAGTTCCACGCCTACGTCGACCAGATCAGCGAGCTGCTCTTCGCCGACGAGCTGGCGATGGCCTCATGACCGTGGTAGCCACCGAGACCACCCTCGCCACCGACGCCGACGACATCGTCGTGATCCCCGACCCCGACGTCGCCGCCGCCGACCGGCGCCTGCCCGAGTGGCTGCCGACCGTGCTCGCGGTCGCGATCATCCTGCTGGTGTGGGAGGTGGCGGGTCGCACCTACTTCGAGGGCAAGGCCACGCTCAGCCCGCCGACGGCGATGGTGTCGACGCTGATCGCCGAGTGGGACCTCTACCCCCGCCACATCGCCGCCACCCTCGGTCCGGCGGCGAAGGGCTGGGTGTTCGGGGTCGGCATCGCCACCCTGCTCGGCATCTTCGCCGTGCTGTTCCCGATCACCGAACGGGCGACCCTGCAGTTCGCCGTCGCCACCTACTCCCTGCCGATCATCGCCATCGGCCCGATCCTGCAGGTGACCTTCACCGGCGACAAGCCTCGAGCGATCCTGTCGGGGCTGGCGGTGTTCTTCTCCGCGCTGATCTCGACGATCCTCGGGTTGCGGTCGGCCAGCCCGACGTCGGTCGAGGTGGTCCGAGCGCTCGGCGGGGGTCGCCTCGCGGCGCTGCGCAAGGTCCAGATCCCCGCCGCGCTGCCCGTCTACTTCAACGGCCTGCGCATCTCGGGCCCGGCCGCCATCCTCGGCGCCGTGCTCGGCGAGTACCTCGGGCGGGTCAGCACCGGCCTCGGCCTGTTCATGGTCAACTCGGCGTTCGCCCTCCAGCCCGACCGCACCTGGGCGATCGCCCTGGTGCTCACCCTGCTGAGCGGCACCGCCTACTTCCTGATCGGCCTGGTCGGTCGACTCGTCGCCCCGTGGGGCGAGCCCGACGGAGGACGACGATGACCGCCGCCGGCCTCCGCGATCCCGGCGAGCACCGAGCGGGCTCGCTCCTGGTCGACCTCCTGCGCCCGATCGGCGGCATGGTGGTGGCCCTCGCCGCCCTGGTGGTCGTGTGGGTGGGGTTCCTGCGCCTGTTCGACGTCTCGACGTTCGTCGGGCCGTCGCCGCTGGCGGTGTGGGAACACCTCACCACCGCCTCCGACGCGGCGGAGAACCGGGCCGGCGTGCTCGACGGCCTGGCCCGCACCCTCCTCGACTCGGTGTCCGGCCTGATCATCGGCAGCGCCCTGTCGATCGCGGTGGCGTGCGTGTTCGTGCTCTACCGGCCGGTGGAACGGGCCCTCCTCCCGATCGGGGTCGCCCTGCAGACCGTGCCGATCGTGGCGTTCGTGCCCCTCCTCGCCCTCCTGTTCGGACGAGGGCTGGTGAGCACCGTGATCGTCACCACGATCATCGTGTTCTTCCCGACCCTCGTGCTCGTCACCCACGGCCTCCGCAGCGTCTCGGCCCAGAGCATCGACCTGATGCGGGCCTACGACGCCTCCGAGCGCGACCTGTTGCTCAAGGTCCGGCTGCCCTCGGCCCTGCCGTCGCTGTTCGCGGCGGCGAAGATCGCCGTGCCCGGCTCGATCCTCGGGGCCCTGCTGGCCGAGTGGCTCGTCACCGGCGCCGGGCTCGGCTACGAGATGTTGTCGGCCAACACGACCAACGACTTCAAGCAGCTGTGGGCGGCCACCGTCACCCTCACCTCGTTCGCCATCGTGGTCTACACCCTCACCACGATGCTCGAGCGAGTGGTGCTCGGCCGCTACGCCCCCGACCACGTCACCGTCTGAGGAGCCGACCGTGGAGCTTCCCCTCGTCGATCTCGCGCCGTGGTTCGACGGCGACGCCGCCGCCCGTCGTGCCGTTGCGGCGTCGGTCGACGCTCACCTGCAGCGGTGCGGCTTCCTCGTCGTGGTCAACCACGGCATCGACCCGGTGGTGATGGACGCCTGTCGGGCGGCCTGTCTCGACTTCTTCCACCGGCCGGTCGAGGAGAAGGAGGCCGTGGCGTTCGCCGGTGGCGCCTACCGGGGATGGGTCGGTGCCGGTCGGGAGTCGAACGCCGCCACCTACGGCGTCGACACGCCGCCCGATCTGAAGGAGACCTACGCGTTCGGGCCGGTCGACGTGCCCCGACCCGAACTGGAGCACGAAGCGCCGCGCTGGTTCGCCCCGAACGTCTGGCCGGCCGAACCCGGCGAGTTCCGCCGCGCCGCCGAGGCGTGGTGGCGGGCGGCCCGCGGCCTCACCGACGAGTTGTTGGCCCTGCTCGACCTCGCCCTCGACCAGGGCGACCTGCTCGTCGCCGCGTGCGGCGAGACGACCTCGACGGTGTCGCTGAACTGGTACTGGTCCCGCCGCCACCAGACGGCGTCGGGCGCTGCCGACCCCGCCGCCGACCAGTTCCGCATCGGCCCCCACACCGACTTCGGCACCCTCACGATCCTCGACCGCCAGCCGGGCGCCGGCGGCCTGCAGGTCCTCGACGACGACGGCTCGTGGATCGACGCCCCGGTGGTGGAGGGCGCCCTGATCGTCAACACCGGCGACCTCCTGCGGCGATGGAGCAACGACCGCTGGTGTTCCAACGAACACCGCGTCCTGCCCCCGCCGGCCGACGCGCCGGACGAGGAGCTCGTGAGCCTGATCTTCTTCCACGAACCCGACCACGACGCCGTGATCACTCCCCTGCCGGCGTGCGTCACCGCCGACCGGCCCGCCCTCCACGACCCGGTGGTCAGCGGCGACTACCTGGCGGAGAAGATGGACGCCCTCGCAGTTCAATGACTGTCGGTTCAGTGAGACTGTCGGTTCAATGATGAGCGCGCACTGGTACGCGGTGGGGTTCGCGTCGGCGTTGGACGACGGACCGATCGGCGTGACCGTCGCCGGACGACCGCTCGTGGTCGCCCGACTGGGCGAGGGGCCCGACGCCCCGGTGGTCGCCTTCGACGACCGATGCCGACATCGCGGCGCGGCCCTGTCGCCGGGCCACGTGGCCGCCGCACCCGACGGCACGCCGTGCCTCGTGTGCCCCTATCACGGCCTCCATCACGACGCCGCGGGTCGGGCCGTCCACCTCCCGGCCCGCCCCGACGACCGGCTCCCGTCGACCCTCGGGCTCACGGCCCACCCGACCGAGGCCCGCCACGGCTTCGTGTGGGTGCTCCTCGACGGTGGTCCGCAGGTGCTCGATCGTTGCGCCGGCGAGGCCCCGACGATCCCCGACTTCTCCGCCGTCGCCGAGGCCGACCGGTTGTCGTTCGAACTCGGGCCGGAGCGGTGGGCCGTCCCGGCGCCGCTGATCGTGGAAAACTTCAACGACCTCGGCCACTTCTCCACGGTCCACGCCGCCACCTTCGCCGACCCCAGCCACCCCCTGGTGCCCGACATCGCGTTCGCCGAGACGGCGGTCGGCTGGGACCACCACGCCGACATGTGGCAGCTCGACCGGGTGACGCTCGACGGCCCGCTCGTCCCGGTGCAGATCCGGTTCTCCTATCGGCACACCTTCCCCTACGCCAGCGAGCTGATCATCGACTACGACGCCGAGCGTCGGGAGTGGATCCAACTGGTCGCCACCCCCGTCGACCAGCACCGCTCGCTGGTGTTCCAGCAGAACGTCCGCAACTTCGACCTCGACGGCGACGTGGCGGCGTGGCACGACTTCCAGTGGGCGGTGAACGAGGAGGACCGAATCGTGCTCGAGTCGCTGACGCCCGGCGACGAGATCGCGCTGTCGTTCGACACCTTCACGATCGCGTACCGACGGGCGCTCGGGGTGCGGTCGCACCTGACCCCCTGAGGACCCGCTCGAGGGGCACGGCGAGGACGAGGAACACGACCGCCGAGGCGATCGCCACCTGATTGGCGGCCAGGACCGAGAGATCGCGTTCGGCGGCCAACCGTTGGACGGCCCCCAGGATCGCCACCCCACCCGAGGCGCCGAGCTCGATCGACGTCTGGGAGATGCTGGCCCGCACCCCGGCGAACCGGGCGTCGTCGCCGCCCACGATCCGCTCGACCGAGAGCGGGATCGCGAACCCGTTGCCCACCCCGGCGACGGCGGCGCCGGCGAGGAACACGGGCCAGCCACCGTCGCCGGCGCCCGCCATCAGCAGGTAGCCGGCCGCCATCAGCGCGAGACCGAGACGCACGGTGCGGGTGAGTCCGAGTCGATCGGCGACCGGGACCGCGCCCATGCTCACGACCAGTTCGACCGCGCCGATCGGCAACAGCAGCATCCCGGTGGCGGTGGCGGAGTAGCCCCAGCCGTCCTGGAGCATCAGCGACGCCACGAACACCACGCCGTTGAAGCCGATCGCCGCAAGGAGCAGGGTGACGGCCCCGATCCGGACCCGGGGCCAGGCGAACACCTCGAGGGGCAGCATCGGGTGGTCGGTGCGCCCCTCGTGGCGGACGAACAGCACGGTCGCCACCACGGCGAGGGCGGCGGCGCCGACCACGAGCGGGTCGAGCCCGAGCGCGGGCGCCTCGATCACGGTGAACAGGGTGGCGGCGATCGCGGTCATCGACCAGACGACGCCCCAGCGATCGATCGGCGCTGCCGTCCCATCCTCCGCTGCCTGCGGACGGCCGGCCGGCACGACGGTGAACGCTCCGACGAGGCCGAGCGCCGACAGCAACGCCGAGACGGCGAAGATCGCCTCCCACCCGGCGAGGTCGAGCACCCAGCCCCCCAGCGCCGGGCCGGCCGCGCCACCGCCGCCGGCGATGCCCGACCAGATGGCGATCGCCCGCGCCCGCGACGGGCCCTCGAACGTGTCGGTCAACACGGCGAGCGAGGCCGGCAACAGCACGGCGGCTGCGGCACCGGCGGCCAACCGGGCCCCGATCAGCACGGCGATCGAGGTGGCGGTCATGGCGACGAGCGACGCACCGATCGTGGCGACGAAGCCAGCCGCCATCGTGGTACGACGGCCCAGGCGATCGCCGACGGTCCCGCCGGTGAGGAGGAGCCCGCCGAAGGCGATGGCGTAGACGTCGACGATCCACTGCAGGGCCCGGGTGTCGGCGTCGAACGCCTCGGCGAGGGTGGGGACGGCGACGTGGAGGGCCGTGATGGCCGTGACCGTCTGGAAGATGGCGACGGCGCAGACGACGAGGATCAGGCGGCCGCGGGGCGGCCAGGTCACTCCCAGTCCTCGGTCCAGACGCCGTCGGCCCCGATGCGGAACACGGGGATGGCGCCCAGCGCTGTCACGAGGTCGGCGTCGGCCCCGAGCCGGGACCGCCAGCCGGTCCCCTCCGCCAGGAGGGCGCCGATGGCGACGACGTCGCCGCCGCCGGCCCGCAGGAGGCGCAGGGCGGCCGCCACGCTGCCGCCGGTCGAGATCACGTCGTCGACGAAGGCCACGCGCTTGCCCGCCACGAGGGGGAGCCGCGCCCGGTCGAGGCGCAGCACCTGCTCGCCGTCGGTCGTGATCGACGACAGCGGCTCGACGAGGGCGTCGGCGAGGTGGATCTTGTCGGTCTTCTGGAGGACGACGATCTGGCGGTGGCCGAGCGCCCCGGCGACCGCCATGGCCACGGGGATCCCGAGCGTCGCCGCCGTGGCGATCACGTCGGTCTCGGCGGGAGCCAGTCGTCCGGCGAGTTCGGCCCCCGCCTCCGCGATCACCTCGAGGTCGGTGTCGATCGTCATCAGCAGGGCGATGCCGAGGGCGTCGTTCACCGTCACCTTGGGCAGGGCGATCGTCTGGGATCCCATCGCCACCTCGAAGACGTCCCGACCCATCACTCGACCTCCACCGAGCGGACGGGGGCGCCCCCGCCGATCGCCCGGCGCCGCTCGAACAGCTCCTCGGCCGCCGCCTGCGCCCGGGCCGCCACGGCCGCCACGTCGACCGTGGTCACGTCGCCGTCGGCGACGAGGCGGCGACCCTGCACCCACACGTCGCGCACGTCGCGGCCGGTGGCGCTGAAGACGAGGTGGGCCGGGACGTTGAAGTCCTGGGCGGGGCGATCGGCGCCACGGAACAGGGGCGTGAAGTGGAGGGCGCGCAGGTCGACGGTCACCAGGTCGGCCTGCTTGCCGACCTCGAGGGTGCCGACGACGTCGCCGAGTCCGAGGGCCCGGGCGCCCGAGCGGGTGGCCATGTCGAGGACGTCCCACGGATCGCCGACGGTCGGGTCGAGGGTCGACACCTTCTGGAGCAGCGACGCGAACTTCATCTCCTCGAACAGGTCGAGGGTGTTGTTCTCCTTCTCCCCGTCGGACCCGAGCCCGACGTCGATCCCGGCCTCGCGATAGACACCGATCCGGGCCGGCCCCGACGCCAACTTCATGTTCGAACAGGGGCAGTGGGCCAGCGCCGTGCCGGTCTGGGCGCAGATCTGCACCTCCCGGTCGTCGAGCCAGACCCCGTGGGCCACCACCGCGTGACCGTCGAGGATGCCGCGCTCGTGGAACACCTCGAGGGGGCGCCGACCGAAGCGGCGCAGCGACTCCTGCACCTCCCAGATCGACTCGCTCGAGTGGGTGTGGAGGCCGACGTCGAACTCCGCGGCGAGGGCGGCGGCGTCGCGGAACATCTGGTCGGAGCAGTAGAAGAGGTGTTCGAGCCCGACCCAGGCCCGGACCCGGCCATCGG
>JBPEXC010000477.1:0-4341 GCA_052032035.1 Acidimicrobiales bacterium
CGCGAACGCCTCCGAGCCGGGGATCGAGCCGAGCAGATGGTCGGCCGCACCGGCCAGCGCGGTGGCTGCGGCGTTGGTCGACACTCCGGCGAGCACGTCCTTGGCCTGCTCGACGAACCCGGCGGCCACGGCGTAGGCCTCGGCCACGCCGGGCCCGCTGCGCACCAACTCGATCGCTGCGTGGCGATCGGCGGTGTCGAGCCCGTCGGTGAGCAGCTCGCGCAGCGCGTCGCCGTTGGAGGAGGCGAGGGTGAAGATCACCGGGAGGGAGTAGACGCCCTCGATCATGTCGTTGCCGGCCGGCTTGCCGAGCTGCTCGTCGGTGGCGATCACATCGAGGATGTCGTCGACGACCTGGAACGCCATGCCGTAGAGACGCCCGAACTCGGTGAGGGCATCGATGTCGGCTCGGGACTGCTCCGAGACGATGCCGCCGATGCGACACGCCGCCGCGTAGAGCGAGGCGGTCTTACCGGCGATCGACGGGAAGTACTGCTCGGGCGTGCGCTCGACGTCGTACATCGTCTGCAGCTCGGCCACCTGCCCCTGGCACAGCTCGGCGATCGTCGAGGCGAGGAGGCCGGCCACCTCGACGCCGAGCTCGGCCGCGATCTCCGACGCCTTGGCCAACAGGTAGTCGCCGGACAGGATCGCTCGGAGATTGCCCCAGCGGGCGTTGACGCTGACCACCTGGCGGCGCATCGACGCCTCGTCCATCACGTCGTCGTGGTAGAGCGACCCGATGTGGACCAGTTCGACGGCGACGCCGCCGCGGACCACGTCGTCGCTCACGCTCACCCCGTCGGGCATCGAGGCGGCCGCGGAGGCCACTGCGAACAACGGCCGCAGACGCTTGCCACCGGCCTTGATCAGGTGCGACGAGATCTCGGTGAGGTAGGGGTCGGCGTCGAGGCGGACGACGTCGAGCAGGGTCTGCTCGACACGCTCACGATCGGCGTCGGCGGTGGGAAGGAGCGCCAGCGGGTTCGTAGCCACGCCTCAAGGCTAGGTGCTCGGCCACGCTCGGCGCTCACCGGACCCGATGCGAGGTCGGGACGCATCCCGCTGGTGGCATCCCGCTCGACCGCTCGGGGTCGGGGCGTCCCGGTCGTCCGATCGGGAATGTCGGGGCCCGCCGGGGCGTTGTCTCCCTCGTACTCGGCCGTCCTCCCTGGTCGGCCGGGAATCCGCTCCAGTTGTGACCCCGACCTGCCGATTTCCCGACCAGCCACCTCACGGACCCGCGCCCCGGGCCGACCTTGAGTGGGTGCTGCCGGTACACTCGTACCCCATCTCAAGGATCGCCGTGTCCGGTGGTCCCCTCGGGAGGAGACACCTTGTTTGAACGCTTCACCGATCGAGCCCGCCGGGTTGTCGTCCTGGCTCAGGAAGAGGCTCGACTCCTCAACCACAACTACATCGGCACCGAGCACATCCTGCTCGGGCTGATCCACGAGGGCGAGGGCGTCGCCGCCAAGGCCCTCGAATCGCTGTCGATCTCCCTCGAGGCGGTCCGCAGCCAGGTCGAGGACATCATCGGTCAGGGCGGCTCGTCGCCGTCGGGCCACATCCCCTTCACCCCCCGAGCCAAGAAGGTGCTGGAGCTGTCGCTCCGCGAAGCCCTCCAGCTCGGCCACAACTACATCGGCACCGAGCACATCCTCCTCGGCCTCATCCGTGAGGGTGAGGGCGTGGCCGCACAGGTGCTGGTGAAGCTCGGCGCCGACCTCAGCCGGGTCCGCCAGCAGGTCATCCAGCTCCTGTCGGGCTACTCCGGCCCCGCCGGCCAGGGCAGCTCGTCGGGCTCCTCGGAGACCGGTTCGGGCAAGGCCGGGGCCACCAGTGGTGGTTCCGGTGGCGACGCCCCGTCGGGGTCGCTGATCCTCGATCAGTTCGGCCGCAACATGACCCAGATGGCTCGCGAGAAGAAGCTCGATCCGGTGATCGGGCGCACCCGCGAGGCCGAGCGCGTGATGCAGGTGCTCAGCCGCCGCACCAAGAACAACCCAGTGCTGATCGGTGAGCCCGGTGTCGGCAAGACCGCCATCGTCGAGGGCCTCGCCCAGATGATCGCCGCCGACGAGGTGCCCGACACCCTGCGCAACAAGCAGCTCTACACCCTCGACCTCGGCGCCCTGGTCGCCGGCTCCCGTTATCGCGGCGACTTCGAGGAGCGCCTCAAGAAGGTCCTGAAGGAGATCAAGACCCGGGGCGACATCATCCTGTTCATCGACGAGATCCACACCCTCGTCGGTGCCGGTGCGGCCGAGGGCGCCATCGACGCCGCCAGCATCCTCAAGCCGATGCTCGCTCGCGGCGAGCTCCAGACGATCGGCGCGACCACCCTCGACGAGTACCGCAAGCACCTCGAGAAGGACGCCGCCCTCGAGCGCCGCTTCCAGCCGGTCAAGGTCGAGGAGCCCACCGTCGAGCACACGATCGAGATCCTCAAGGGTCTGCGTGAGCACTACGAGACCCACCACCACGTGACGATCACCGACCAGGCCCTCGTGGCGGCCGCCAACCTGGCCGACCGCTACATCGCCGACCGTCATCTCCCCGACAAGGCCATCGACCTCATCGACGAGGCCGGCTCCCGCCTGCGCATCAAGCGCATGAGCACCCCGCCGGCGTTCAAGGAGCTCGAGAGCAAGCTCGCCGACGTCGTCACCGAGAAGAAGGCCGCCGTCGAGAACCAGGACTTCGAGGAGGCCGGCCGCCTCCGCGACGCCGAGAAGGACCTCCTCTCCCAGAAGAAGGAGATGGAGTCCGAGATCAAGGCGTCGGGCGTCGATCTGTTCGACGAGGTCGACGAGGAGTCGATCGCCGAGGTGCTGTCGATCTGGACCGGTATCCCGGTCTACAAGCTCACCGAGGAGGAGACGGAGAAGCTGCTCCGCATGGAGGAGGAGCTCCACCGTCGGGTCATCGGCCAGGAGGACGCCATCAAGGCCGTCTCCCAGTCGATCCGCCGCACCCGTGCCGGGCTCAAGGACCCGAAGCGCCCGTCGGGCTCGTTCATCTTCCTGGGCCCCACCGGCGTCGGCAAGACCGAGCTGGCCAAGACCCTCTCGGAGTTCCTGTTCGGCGACGACAGCGCCATGATCACCCTCGACATGTCGGAGTACATGGAGAAGCACACCGTCAGCCGTCTGGTGGGTTCGCCCCCCGGCTACGTGGGCTACGAGGAGGGCGGTCAGCTCACCGAGTCGGTGCGCCGCAAGCCCTTCAGCCTCGTGCTGTTCGACGAGATCGAGAAGGCCCACCCGGACGTGTTCAACGCCCTGCTCCAGATTCTGGAGGAGGGGCGTCTCACGGACTCCCAGGGCCGTTCGGTCGACTTCCGCAACACCGTGCTGATCATGACCTCCAACCTGGGCACCCAGGATCTGCGCAAGGCGACCCTCGGCTTCTCCAAGCAGGACGAGGCGATCACCTACGAGCGGATGAAGGAGAAGGTCAACGACGCCCTCAAGGCCCACTTCCGGCCGGAGTTCCTCAACCGTGTCGACGAGACCATCGTCTTCCATGAGCTCTCCAAGAGCGAGGTCACCGAGATCGTCGACCTGCTGATCGCTCGCACCTCGACCCAGCTCGAGGGGCAGGGCATCGGCCTCGAGCTCACGATCGACGCCAAGCACTACCTCGCGGACGTCGGCTACGACCCGACGATGGGTGCCCGCCCCCTGCGTCGGGCGATCCAGCGTCACATCGAGGACGTGCTCTCCGAGAAGCTCCTCTACAAGGAGTTCCGGGCCGGGCAGATCGTCGTCGTCGACGTCGAGACCGACGAGGACGGCGCGCGTTCGCTGAGCTTCACGGCCCACGAGGGCTTCCAGCCGCCTCCCACCCCGGAGTTGGCCGAGACCGACAGCTGAGCCGGTCGGCCGGCGGCGCCCCGATCCGGGGTGCCACCCCGGCCCCGGCACCTCGAGCGGGTACTCTCGCCGGGTGCCCGTGACCAAGTTTCGTGAGACGATCAGCCGCCTGCGGCTGGTCGTCTGCGTTCTGCTCCTCTTCGTGGTCTCCGCCTGTCAGGCCACGACCGAGGTGGCCGTCGAGGTGAACGAGGACGGCTCGGGCGTGGTCGCGGTGCAGGTGGTCGTCGACGCCGAGGCGGCCGACGCGATCCTCGACCTCGACGCCGAGTCGGGTCTCCCGCTGCTCGACCTGTCCCAGGCCGGGTGGACGCTCGAACCGCCCGCCACGGTCGACGGGGTCACCACGATCGGTGCGACCAAGGAGTTCGGCACCCCGGAGCAGTTCAACGAGATCATGAGCGAGCTGTCGGGGGAGTCGAGCCTGTTCTCCGGGTTCGAGCTGGCCCGCACGAAGTCGTTC
>JBPEXC010000478.1:0-4651 GCA_052032035.1 Acidimicrobiales bacterium
AAGGCCTGACCCGCGGCACCCGGCAGACGGCCTGGTGGGTCAGGTCGTTGGACGAGTCAGGGCGGCGCGTTCGGCGACGCACTCGTCGCGGACCCAGCAGCCGACCATGTGGTCGGCGACCACGCCCATCGCCTGCATCGCGGCATAGGCGGTGGTCGGGCCGACGAATCGGAAGCCGAGCTTCTTCAGCTCCTTGGACAGCGCCGTCGACTCGGGGGTCGACGCCGCCACGTCGCCCATCGTCTCGGGTGCGCCCTCGGGCGGCTCGTGACCCCAGATCACCCCGGCGAGGGTGCGGCCGCCGTCGTGGAGGTCGCAGAGGGCCCTGGCGTTGTTGATCGTGGCCTCGATCTTGCCTCGGTGACGGATGATGCGCTCGTCGCCGAGGAGCCGCTCGACGTCGGCCTCCCCGAAGCCGGCGACCGTCTCCGCGTCGAAGTCGGCGAACACCTCCCGGAACGCCGGCCGCTTCCGCAGGATCGTGAGCCACGACAGCCCCGACTGGAAGCCCTCGAGGCACAGCTTCTCGAACAGGGTCCGCTCGTCGGTGGTCGGCCGACCCCACTCGAGGTCGTGATAGGGAACGTAGTCGTCGTTCGAGGCGCCCCAGGCGCAGCGGTCGTGGCCATCCAGGCCGGTCACCAGATCGGTCATGGCCGCACGGTAGCCAGGCCCGGTGACAGCGATCGCCGGAGCGTTCCGAGGCCGCTCGGGACAGGTCGGCGCCCGTTTTGGCAAAAACTTGACCGGTGGGTCAAGATGACCGACATGGATCTCGACTACCCCCAAGAAGCCGAAGCGTTCCGCGCCGACATCCGTGCCTGGCTCGAGGAGAACCTGCCCGACGGTTGGGGCGACGACGACTTCCACATGACCGACGACGAGCGCGAGGCGTTCAACAAGAGCTGGGTCGAGAAGCTCTTCCAGGGCGGCTGGATCTGCGCCTCGTGGCCGACCGAGTACGGGGGCAAGGGCCTGTCCACCATGGAGGCGGTGGTCCTCAACGAGGAGTTCGCCAAGGCGGGCGCCCCGATGCGCGGCGACTTCTTCGGCGACACCCTCGTGGGCCCGACGATCCTGCAGTGGGGCACCGAGGAACAGAAGAAGGAGTTCCTCCCCGGCATCCTCCAGGGCAAGACGGCCTGGTGTCAGGGCTTCAGCGAGCCCGAGGCCGGTTCCGACCTCGCCGCCCTCAAGACCCGGGCCGAGCTCGACGGTGACGAGTGGGTGATCAACGGCCAGAAGGTGTGGACCACCCAGGCCCAGCACGCCGACTACTGCTTCGTGCTCGCCCGCACCGACCAGAACGTCTCCAAGCACGCCGGCATCTCCTACCTGCTCGTGCCGATGGACCAGCCCGGGGTCGAGGTCCGGCCGATCGAGCAGGTCGACGGCTCGGGCGAGTTCAACGAGGTGTTCTTCACCGACGCTCGCTGCGCCAAGGACAACGTGGTCGGCGGCGTCAACAACGGCTGGAAGGTGGCGATGACCACCCTCGGCTTCGAGCGGGGCACCTCGGCCACCACCGGCCACCGCCGGTTCCAGATCGAGCTCGACGCCATCATCGAGACCGCCAAGGCCAACGGCGCGATCGACGACCCGCTGATCCGTCAGCGCCTCGCCGCGGCCCACACCAAGGTGCAGATCATGCGGGTCAACGGTCTCCGCTCGCTGACCGCCACCCTCAACAAGACCAAGGATCTCGGCGTGGCCGCCATCGGCGCCACCAACAAGATGAACTGGTCGGAGTACCACCGCGACGTGATGGAGCTGTGGATCGACGTGGCCGGCATGGAGTCGCAGATCCTCGACGGCGACTACGACGAGGACAGCTCCAACCCGAACCGTCGACGGGGCAAGAAGAACTACCCCGTCAACGCCATGCAGGCGGCCTACTTCTTCAGCCGCTCCGAGACGATCTGGGGCGGCACGGCCGAGATCCAGCGCAACATCGTCGGCGAGCGGGTCCTCGGCCTGCCCAAGGAGCCGAAGGCTCCCAAGGGTTGAGGGCCGAAGGCTCCCAAGGGCTGAGAGCCTGACAGAACTCCGTCCCCCGCCCCGCTGTTGCAGCCGGCGGAGCGGGGGACGGGCGTGCCCTCGCTGGGTGGCCGAGCGGCGCTAGCTTGTGCAGTCGATGTCCGACCAGTCGCCCACCCCGTCGGACCCCGGCGCAACGTCATCCCAGCCCGCCGGTCGCCCGGCCGGTGGGGGCGGAGCCCGGCGGTCACCCGGACGCCCCCTGCGCCGCTCCGGGCTCGAGCGTGCCGTGCTGGCGATCGGTGCGATCGCCTCGGCCCTGTCGCTGGCCGCGGCCGGCACCGTCTACTGGTTCGACGGCAAGTTCGACAAGATCGAGACCGTCGAGATCTCGGTGATCGAGGAGGCCGAGGCGGGGGAGCCGGCCAACTGGCTCCTCGTCGGGTCCGATTCGCGTGACGGCATCTCGAGCGACGACCCGAACGCCGACATCTTCCTCGGCGACGAGGTGCCGGCCGGGAAGCGGACCGACACGATCATGATCGCCCGGGTCGATCCGCAGAACCAGGTGATCGACCTGCTGTCGGTGCCCCGAGATCTCTACGTGCCGATCGCCGGCACCGGCGACTCGAGCCGCATCAACACGGCGTTCAACGGCGAAGGCGGCGAGCAGCGCCTGGTGGAGACGGTCGAGAACTACTTCGGGTTCGAGATCAACCACTACGCCGAGGTCGACTTCGTCGGCTTCCAGGAGGTCGTCGACGCGCTCGGCGGTGTGCCGATCTGGTTCGACATGCCGATGCGCGACTACGGCTCGGGGCTCGACATCTCCTCGGCCGGATGTCACGTGCTCGACGGGTTCCAGGCGCTGGCCTTCGCCCGGGGGCGTCACCTCGAGTTCTTCGCCGACGGTCGCTGGCAGACCGACGGGACCGGCGACCTGGGGCGCACGAGCCGACAGCGCTACTTCATCGGGCGGGTGGCCGCGACGGCCACCGAGAAGCTCGACTTCACCAGCCTCGGCACGATCAACGCCGTGCTCGACGCCGGCGGCGAGAACCTGGTGATCGACCAGAGCGTGGGCCAGGACGACCTGCTCGGGCTGGCCCGCACCTTCGCCTCGCTCAGCGAGGAGCAGATCCGCGGCCACTCGTTGCCGGTGTACGACTTCCGGTCGCCGTCGAACGCTGCGGTGCTCGGCCTCCAGGCCGAGGAGGCCCAACCGATCCTGAACATCTTCCGAGGGATCGCCCCCACCGAGACGACGGAGACGACGTCGGCGGCCGCCGCCACGGCCACCTATCGCGTGCTGAACGGCAGCCGGGTGAGTGGCCAGGCCAGCGAGGTGGCCGCCCTGCTCGGCGCCGCCGGATTCGTCGTCGACAGCGTCGACAACGCGGGCACCACCGAGCGGACGACGATCCGCTACGGCACGGGTCTGGAGGGTGCGGCCGAGCGGCTCGCCAGCCATCTCGTGGTGGAGCCCGTCTTCGAGCTCGACGAGTCGATCAGCGACGTCGTGCTGGTGACCGGCGCCGATTTCGACGGCATCCGTGACGAGCCCCTGCCGATCGGCTCGGTGTCGCCGCCGGCGCCGGCGACGACCACGACGACGGCCGCCGAGGCAGCACCCGTCGAGACCGCCCCGGCCGAGGAAGCCGCCCCCGGCGTCGTCCCCGGCCCCACCCCCGAGGGCACAGCCTGCGGCTGAGTGGGCCAGCCTGCGGCTGAGAGGGCCAGCCTGCGGCTGAGGTGAGGTTCCGAACCGAACGGCGGACGCGGTCGTCCGACTCCACGTGCCAGGCTGGTGGAACGCGATCTGAGGAGCAGGCGGTTGAACGGGCAGGACGAGCTCGGAATCGAGGGGATCGAGGGAGCGATCGAGATCGGTCGCGGCGGCTTCGGCGTGGTCTACCGCGCTCATGAGGTCGACCTCGGTCGGACGGTGGCGGTGAAGGTGTTGGGCGGTCCCGTCGATGCCGATCATCAGCGGTTCGATCGGGAACGCAAGGCGATGGGAGCCCTGTCGGACCACCCGAACATCGTGACGGTCCACCGCACCGGGTTCACGGCCGACGGCAAGGCGTTCCTCTTGATGGAGCACGTGGGCGGCGGGTCGGTGGCCGACCTGTTGGCCACCGGCGGACGCCTGCCGTGGCAGCGGGCCGTGGCGATCGGCACCGAGATCGCCGACGCGTTGACGGTGGCGCATCGCAGCGGCGTGCTCCATCGCGACATCAAGCCGGGCAACATCCTGCTCACCGACGAGGGGCGGGCCAAGTTGGGCGACTTCGGCATCGCCCGCCTCCACGGTGCCCCGGAGACCCGGAGCGCGGTGGTGACGGCGAGCGTCGCCCATGCGCCGCCCGAGGTGTTGGCCGGAGCCCGCCCCGACGCTCGGTCCGACCTCTACTCGCTGGCGTCGACGATCTTCGAGTGCATCTGGGGAACGCCGGCGTTCGCTGGCGGACCCGACGAGGAGTCGCTGCTGCCGATGATCAACCGCATCGCCTCGATGCCGATGCCCGATCTGTCCGGGGCCGGCGTGCCGCCGGAGGTGACCGCCGTGCTGGCGACGGCGATGGCGAAGCGGCCCGAGGATCGGCAGCCCGATGTGGCCACGTTCGCCGCGGCGCTCCGGGCCGCCGCGGCCCCGACCCCGCCCCAGACCGTG
>JBPEXC010000479.1:0-4027 GCA_052032035.1 Acidimicrobiales bacterium
CGTCGGGCACGGCACCCGCAGCCTCGTACTCGGCACCCTTGTGGACGAGCAGGGTGGCGTCGCCGCCGTCGTCGAGGATCAGGTTGGGGCCGTCGTGGCCCGGCCACTTGAGGGCCTGCTCGGTGCACCACCAGTACTCCTCGAGCGTCTCGCCCTTCCAGGCGAAGACCGGCACGCCCTGGGGGTTGTCGGTCGTGCCCTCGGGCCCGACCACGACCGCGGCGGCCGCCTCGTCCTGGGTGGAGAAGATGTTGCAGCTCACCCAGCGCACATCGGCGCCGAGGGCGGTGAGGGTCTCGATCAGCACGGCGGTCTGGACCGTCATGTGGAGGCTGCCCATGATGCGGGCGCCGGCCAGGGGCTGGTCGTCGTAGTACTCCGCTCGCAGGGCCATCAGGCCCGGCATCTCGTGTTCGGCCAGTTCGATCTGCTTGCGGCCGGCGCCGGCGAGGGCGAGGTCCGCGACCTTGAAGTCGTCGATCATGATGCTCCTTCGCTGCGCGCGCCCATGGCGCTGGTGCAGCGGGTTGGTGTCAGGTGGCGACGGCTGGGCCCACTGGCCGATTCAGATCACAGCCGGTCGCGAATCACTCAGACTAGCCTCGGCGAGCGCCGGTCTCGGTTTAGCTCTCGAGCCAGGTCTTGAGGGCGTCGACCACCGGCAGCGGGCCGGGGTCGAGACCTTCGGCGGCAGCCAGCTCGAGGGTGGTGATGTCGCCGAGCAGGACGAGGTCGAACAGCTCGGCCACCGGGCCGTCGCCCTCGGACCAGACCTCGATCACCTCGTGCATCACCTCGAGCGTCTGCTCCTCGACGAAGGCGAAGCGGCGGGCGGTCTGGGGGTGCTCGCCGGCGTGCCGGAGCTGGATCTGGGTGAACACCTGGCGGGTGACGTCGCCGTGCTGGCCCCACCCGACCAGTTCGTTGTGGCACAGGTCGGGCATCGGGGCCCAGAAGGCCGGCGCCTTCACGTTGTGGTTGAAGGCGATCTTCCACCGCTTGGCGGCGGTGGTGCCGATGGCGCCGCCGCCGTAGATGATCGGCATCGTGCGGCCGACCTTGCGGGCGATCGCCTTGGCCGGGCTGTCGTCGGACTCGAGCTGGATGCGACGACGGTCGAGCTGCTCGACGGCGGCTGCGAGCCAGCTGCGGGCGCCCGGGAACTGGCCGATCTGCTCGAGGGCGAGCATGGCGGGCACCGACAGCGAGCCCAGCGAGGCGCGCGGCATCGGACCGGCGCCGATCACCGGCAGGATGGGCGCGCCGACCCGGCGGGCCAGGTCGGCGAGCTCGCCGCCGTTGGTGACCGCCACCAGCGGAGCGCCGCTCTCGACCGCGGCCTCGAGCGACTCGAGGGTCTCCTCGGTGTCGCCCGACTCGCTCATCGCGATCACCAGCGTGCGGTTCGACACCCACGACGGCGGCAGGTAGCCCCCGTAGACGACGATCGGGATCGAGGCGAAGGGGCGGGCGCAGGCGGCCGCCACGTCGCCGCCGAAGCCCGAGTCGCCCATCCCGAGGATGAGGACCTGGTCGACCTTGGTCGGGTCGGGCAGCCCGTCGATGTCACCGATGGCGAGCGACGAGGCCCGGATCTGATCGCCCAGGCCGAGCATGGCGTCCCACATGCCCAGGGTGTCGACGCGACTCATGCGTCGACCAGACCCATCAGGCGCTCGTGTTCGGCGTCGTCGACGTCGCTCGCCTCGTCGATCAGCAGGACGGGGATGCCGTCGTCGATCCGGTACGCCCGCTTGAGGCGGGGGTTGTAGAGGAGCTGCTCGTCCTCGAGGTAGTGGAGGGGGCCCTTGTCGTCGGGGCACGCCACGATCTCGAGCAGGGTGGGGTCGAGTGCCATGGCCCGCAGGCTAGCCATTGACGGTGGCGCGCCACCCAGTCCCGACGCCCATCGCCCGCCACGATCCGGTTGCGGCCGGCACGGCGGCCACCTCGCCCGGACCGAGTTCGAGGGGCGGACCGACGTCGGGCACCAGGGTGAGCCGGCCGTCGGTGACGACGACGAGCTCGGGGCCGACCACCGCACAGGTCACCTCGTCGCCGTCGCCGAGCGCCAGCCGGGTGAGGGCGAACTCCTCGACCCCGGACCGGAAGCGGTGGGCGACCCCGGCCGCGGTCTGCACGTCGGGGGCGAGGGGGCGGAACTCGACGACGCGCTGGAGCTCGTCGAGGTCGACGTGTTTGGGCGTCAGGCCGCCCCGCACCACGTTGTCGCTGTTGGCCATCAACTCGACGCCGACCCCGCGCAGGTAGGCGTGGAGGTTGCCGGCGCCGAGGAACACGGCCTGACCCGGTTCGAGGACGAGGTGGTTGAGCAGGACCGACACGACCACTCCGGGGTCGCCCGGATAGTGGCCGGCGATCGACGCCGCCACCGGGTCGGGCGAACCGTCGGCACCGAGGGCGTGGGCGATGGCGACCACGTCGTCGCTGCCGCCGAGCAGCCAGGCGACGGTGTCACCGAGCACGGTCTCGTCGTCGCCCGGCGCCGCCAGGTGGTGACGTAGCGGGTCGAACACGGGGTCGGGCCAGCCGTCGACCCGCTGGCGTACCTCGTCGAGGTGGCGGAACCCGCACAGCGCCTCGAACGGGGTGAGGGCGCAGATCAGTTCGGGCTTGTGGTTCGGGTCCCGATAGGTGCGCTCGGGCGCGCCCCGGTCGACGCCGGCTGCGTCCTCCCTGGCGAATCCGGCGGCCGCCTGCTCGGCGGAGGGGTGGGCCTGGATCGACAGCGGCTCGGCGGCGGCGAGGATCTTGCACAGGAACGGCCAGGCCCCGAACCGGTCGGCCACGGCGGTTCCGAGCCAGTGGGTCGGGTCGTCCGCGACCGCGACGTCGAGGCTGCGGCCGTCGTCGAGCACGCTCGGCGCCTTGGGGTGGGCGCCCATCCACAGCTCGGCCTCGGGCCCACCGTCGGGCTCACGGCCCTGGATCGTGGCGATGGCGGCGCGATCGCCCCAGGCGTAGTCCTGGACCACGCACGTCAGGCGCTCGAGCACGGCTCAGGCCTCGTCGGCCTGGGCTGCGTCCATCACGGCGGTCACCTCGGCGACCCGGGCGGCCACGGCCTCGTCGTCGGCCGCTTCGAGGTTGAGCCGCAGGAGGGGTTCGGTGTTCGACGCCCGCAGGTTGAACCACCAGTCGCCGTTGTCGACCGTGAGCCCGTCGAGACGGTCCTGCTCCGACGAGCCGTAGTGGGCGGCCACGGCCTCGATGACGGCGGCGGCGTCGCTCACCCGGGTGTTGAGCTCGCCCGAGGCCGCGTAGCGGTCGAGCGGCGCCAGCAGCTCGGACAGCGGCCCGTCGAACTTCGACAGTTCGGCCAGCACCATCATCGAGGCGATGATGCCGGAGTCGGCCCGCCAGTTGTCGCGGAAGTAGTAGTGGGCCGAGTGCTCGCCCCCGAAGGCCGCCCCGCTCTCGGCCATCAGCTGCTTGATGAAGGAGTGGCCGACGCGGCTGCGCAGGGCGGTGCCACCGTGTTCGGCGATCACCTCGGGCACCGCCTTGGAACAGATCAGGTTGTAGATGATCGAGGCGCCCGGGTCGTGCTCGAGCGTCGCACGGGCCAGCAAGGCGGTGGTGAGGGCACCGGACACCGGTCGGGCCTTCTCGTCGACGAGGAACACTCGGTCGGCGTCGCCGTCGAAGGCGAGGCCGATGTCGGCCCCGACCTCGAGCACCCGGGCCTGGAGGTCGACCAGGTTCTCGGGCTGGATCGGATTGGCCTCGTGATTGGGGAACGTGCCGTCGAGCTCGGGGTACATCACCTCGAGCTCGAACGGGAGCCCCTCGAACACCTTGGGCACGACCAGGCCACCCATGCCGTTGGCGGTGTCGGCCACGACCTTGAGCGGCTTCAGCACCGAGGTGTCGACGAAGGAGCGGACGTGGTCGGCGAAGGCGTCGAGCAGGGCCCGCTCGGAGCGGCCACCGGGCTCGGCGGCGGGCTCGACGTCGCCCTTGGCCCAGGCGATGGCGGTGGCCTTGATGTCGGCGAGGCCCGTGG
>JBPEXC010000048.1:0-15123 GCA_052032035.1 Acidimicrobiales bacterium
CCCGCGGCGGTTTCGAGGGCGGATGATCAGGGCGGCGACTGGGCGAGACGACATGGGCGTTGCCTCGGCCAAGCGGAGGACGGCTGCGCGATACTCGCAGCCCGGGAGGTAAGGGGAAGCATGCTCAAACTGCTGTTGACCGTGGTGTCGGTGGGGGTCGCCGTCGGCGCCTTCACGGCCCTGTGGGTCGGGGCCAACCTGGTCTTCGACCAAGCCGGTCGGAGTTTCGGCCGGTTCTCGGCCATCGTCGGCGGCTTCGTCGGCTTCGTGTTCTTCGGCGTGCTGCACGGCAACCGGCTGCTCACCTACGCCGGCGGCCTCGAGTCGGCCCGTGACGCGTTCACCTTCGGGAGCGAACGCGATCCGGTCACCTTCTTCGCCGACATCGTGTCCCTGCTGTGGTGGGGCGTGCCCGGTGCCCTGATCGGCGGCGCCATCGCCTACGCCCTGGCGCTGACGAAGGATCCCAACCGACGCCTGGCCATCGGCGTCGGCGCCGGCGTGATCGTCGGGCTGATCCTGGCCGTCACGCTCAAGAGCATCTACACCCCGCGGCTGCGCACCGTGCCGCTGATCGCCTGGCCGGTCGTGCTCGCAGCCCTCGGCTTCGGCTGGAGCCAGTTCCGCTCGAAGCGGCTCCTGCCCACGCTCGCCGCCTTCGTCGGGTTCGGGTTCGTCCTCGGCGGCATCGGTTCGGCCCGCCTCGGCGGCGGCCCCCTCGTCGAGACCCTGGTCGCCACCGTCGTGCCCGGCGCCCTGTTCGGGTTCGCCCTCGGCTCGACCGAGCACCCCGACGCCGTGCGCCGCACCGTGATCGAACAGAAGTCGCGGGCGTGGATCTTCATGGGTCCGGCGATCTTCTTCATCTCCTGCGCCCTGGTCATCCCGGGCATCATCACGCTGATCCTCTCGGTGCGCGACGACGACGGCGAGCGCTTCGTCGGTCTCGACAACTACTCGCGGGTCGTGCGGGTCAACGGCGATTGGAACACCGACAACTTCGACCTGTCGGGCTGGACCGACTTCTTCACCTCCCGCCTCCTGCTGTTCGGTCTGCCGTTGCTGCTGATCGGTCTCGTGGTCGCCGTCGTCGACGGTCGCCGCACCGGCCGGTCGACCGACTGGTCGCCGCAGTCGGGGTTCATCACCGCCGCCGGCGCCACCCTGCTCGTCTTCGGCATCTTCTCGGTGCTGCGGGGCACGGTGTTCAACAACCTGTGGTGGGTGTTCACCGTCACCGTGTTCTCCACCGCCATCGGCCTCGCCGTCGCCGCCTGGTCCGACGGGGTGAAGGGCGAACGGGTCGCCAAGTCGATCATCTTCATGCCGATGGCGATCTCGTTCGTCGGCGCCTCGATCATCTGGCGCTTCATGTACCGGAGCCAGAACATCAACAAGTCGCAGACCGGCGTGCTCAACGCCGCCTGGGCCTGGCTCGGTTCGAAGACCGCCGGCGCCGCACCGCCCCGGGGCGACGCCCCCGACTACGACCCCGCCCGCTACAGCGACCTGGGCGTCGGCATCCTCGACTTCGAGCTGTTCCACTTCCCGGCCAAGTGGCTGTTCGTCCTCATCTTCGTGGCGATCGCCGCCGCCCTCGCCTACCGCATGGTGCGGGCCGGCGCCGTCCACGGCCTGGCCGGCTACGTCGGCTGGGGCCTCGCCGCCCTCATCCCCCTCTACCTGGCGGTGCGCACCGCGTCGGAGGGCATCGGCGGCTACGCCATCCAGGACGACGGCTCGGTCGTGCCGAACCCGATCACGTTCCTCGAGACCGGCCCGTTCAACAACTTCTGGTTGATGGTCGTGTTGCTGTGGATCGAGAGCGGCTTCGCGATGGTGATCCTCTCCGCGGCGATCAAGGCCGTGCCGGACGAGTACATCGAGGCGGCCAAGATCGACGGCGCCGACGACTCCCAGGTGTTCTGGCGGATCGTCATCCCCCAGATCGCCCCGACGATCGGCGTGGTGGTCACCACGATCATCGTGCGGGTGACCAAGGTCTACGACATCGTCAAGGTGATGACGGGCGGCAACTTCGACACCGACGTGTTGGCCAACCGCATGATCCAGCAGTCGTTCAACTTCGGCCGCTTCGGCACCGGTGCGGCCCTCGCCATCATCCTGTTCCTGTCCGTCCTGCCGGTGATGGTGCTCAACATCCGCCGGATGCAGAAGGAGGCTGCCGTCTGATGGCTGCCACGAACTCTCCCAACGGGGGCCTCGTGCCCGACGGCGGCACCGACGGTGCGGGCCTCACCTCGCGCATCTACGGCGTGCTCCGCAGCCTCCCGCTGTGGGTCGTCGTCGTGCTGTGGCTGATCCCCACCCTCGGCCTGTTCGTCAACTCGTTCCGCCCCAAGTCGGGCCAGCGCGGCCTGGGCTGGTGGCAGTTCCTCACCGCCGGCAACACCGAGCTGCCTGCGGGCGAACAGTCGGTCGTCGCCCTCGAGAACCTCACCCTCGAGAACTACGAGACGGTCTTCTCCGCCAACTCGACCGCCGAGCTGAGCGACTCGCTGCTCAACTCCTTCGCCATCGCCATCCCGGCGACGATCATCCCGATCGCGATCGCTGCGTTCGCCGCCTACGGCTTCGCCTGGATCGACTTCAAGGGGCGCGAGAAGCTGTTCATCTTCATGGTGTCGCTGCTGGCGGTGCCCCTGCAGGTGGCCCTCATCCCGCTGCTCAAGCTGTTCCTCAACGGCGCCCACCTCACCCTGCCGTTCCTCGACAAGACGATCACGGTCTTCCCGGACTTCGACCTGGCCGGCTCGACGACAGCGGTGTGGCTCACCCACACCGGCTTCGCCATGCCGTTCGCGATCTTCCTGCTCCACAACTACATCAGCGGCCTGCCCCGTGACATCTTCGAGTCGGCCCGCATCGACGGCGCCGATCACTTCACGATCTTCTGGCGCCTGGTGCTGCCGCTGTCGGTGCCGGTGTTGGCGGCGTTCGCGATCTTCCAGTTCCTGTGGACCTGGAACGACTACCTGATCGCGGTGGTCATGCTCGGCTCCAACGCGGAGGCGTTCCCCACCACGGTGCGCATCGCCAACCTCGCCGGCGACTTCGGCCGCAACGAACACCTCCTGCCCTCGGCGGCGTTCGTGCAGGCGTTCGTGCCGCTCGTGGTGTTCTTCGCCCTCCAGCGCTACTTCGTGCGAGGCATCCTCGCCGGCTCGGTCAAGGGCTGAACCCGGTGGCGGGTTCCGACCTCCGGGGCCCGCTGCTGGCCCAGCTCTACGGCGACGACGCCCCCGCCGTCGGCGCTCGCATCGACGATCTCGTCGCCCGCCGGCGTCGCCCGACGGTCGCCACCGCTCCGGTGCCCGGCGGGGCGGCGTGGTCGAGCGACGACGTGTGGCTCATCACCTACGCCGACCAGTTCCAGCGCGACGGGGAGGCGCCGCTGCGGACCCTCGCCGACGTGGTCGACCGCCGGGTGGCGTGGACCAACGGCGTGCACGTGCTGCCCTTCTACCCGTGGAGTTCCGACGACGGGTTCAGCGTGAAGGACTACCGCGGCGTCGACGAGCGCTACGGCACCTGGGACGACGTCGAGGCGCTCGCCGAGGGTCGACGGTTCATGGCCGACGCCGTGATCAACCACATGTCGGCCGAGAGCGACTGGTTCGCCCGGTTCCGGGCCGGGGAGGCGCCGTATCGCGACTTCTTCCGGACCGAGGACCCCGACACCGACACCTCGCTCGTGGTGCGCCCCCGCACCCACCCGCTCCTCACCCCGTTCGAGACGGTCGACGGGGTGCGCCACGTGTGGACGACGTTCTCCGCCGACCAGGTCGACCTCGACTACGCGAGCCCGGACCTCCTGCTCGAGATCCTCGACGTGCTCCTCGACTACGCCGACCACGGCGCCGACGTGCTCCGACTCGACGCCATCGGCTTCCTGTGGAAGGACCCGACCCGCACCTCGATCCATCTCCCCGAGACCCACGCCGCGATCCAGGTGATGCGCAGCGTGCTCGACGAGGCGGCGCCGGGCACGGTCCTGATCAGCGAGACCAACGTCCCCCACGTCGAGAACATCAGCTACCTCAACGACGATCCGCCCGAGGTCCACGCCGTCTACCAGTTCCCCCTCGCTCCCCTGGTGGCCCATGCCGTGCTCACCGGCGAGGTCGACACCCTGGTCGCCTGGGCCGACTCGATCGACGACGTGCTCGCCCCCGGGCGCAGCTTCCTCAACTTCCTGGCCTGCCACGACGGCATCGGCGTCCGCCCGACCGAGGGGATCCTCGACGATGCCGGCCGCCAGGTCCTCGCCGAGGCCTGCGAGGCCGCCGGCGGCCGGGTCTCGTACCGGTCGGTGGCCGGCGGCGGCCAGAGCCCGTACGAGCTCAACACCACCTGGTTCGACCTACTGTCGGTCGGCGCCGCCGACGACGACGAGGCGATCGCCCGCCACGTGGCGTCCCACGCCGTGATGCTGGCGATGCCCGGCGTGGCGGCGGTCTACGCCCACTCACTGTTCGGCTCCTCCAACGACGCCGAGGGCTTCGCCCGCACCGGCGCCAACCGACAGCTCAACCGGGCCCGCTTCGGCCCCGACGGCCCGGGAACGACCCTCGACGGGCTGGAGGCCCTGCTCGACGACCCGACGAGCCGCGAGGCGCGTGTGTCGGCCGGGCTGGCGGAGCTCGTCGCCGCTCGACGATCCTCCCCTGCGTTCCACCCGATCGTCCCGGCCGAGGTCACCTCGCCGGCGCCGGGGGTGGTGCGCATCACCCGCCGACCCGAGGACGGCACGCCGCCGGCGGTGTGGACGATCAACCTGGGCTCCTCGCCCGCCGCCGGCCTCGCCCCCTACGGCGTCGACTGCGGCTGAGCTCGGTCCGCCCGATCTCGACCGGCGCGAGCGGTAGGCTCGACATCGGGATGCGAGTCGCGGGGATCCACATCGTTGTCACACCGGTCCGGCACCATGGGTTGCATGGTTGAGGTCCCGCCCTACCTGTCGCCCTCGTCGGCGAGCGCCTTCGACGGTTGCCCGCGCCGCTGGCACTTCAAGTACGTCGAGCGGCTGCCCGATCCGCCGGGCGAGGCGGCCGTGGTCGGCACCTTCGTCCACGAGGTGCTCGAGCACCTCTGCCAGTTCGACCCGGCCGAACGCACGCTCGATCGGGCCAAGGAGCTCGCACGCGAGCTCTGGCCCGCCGTCGAGACCCACGACGACTTCGCGGCCCTCGAGCTGGCCGCCGACGACGCCCGGGCGTTCCGGTGGAAGGCCTGGCTGGCGATCGCCGGGCTGTGGGAGCTGGAGGATCCGGCGACCGTCGAGGTCGTCGCCACCGAGCAGAAGATCACCGCCGACCTCGACGGGGTGCCGTTCCTCGGCATCGTCGACCGTCTCGACCGCATCAAGGGCCGGCTCGTCGTCTCCGACTACAAGTCGGGCAACCTGCCCGGCGTGCGGTTCCGCGACGACAAGTACCAGCAGGTGATGCTCTACGCCGCCGCCATCGAGGCGTCGGAGGGCGAGCAGCCCGACCAGGCCCGCCTGCTCTACCTGGGTCAGAAGATGCTCGAGGTCACCGTGACGCCCCGCAAGGTCGAAGCGGCGGTCGCCAAGCTCAACGAGACCTGGACCGCCATCAACGGTGCGTGCGCCAGCGAGACGTTCGAGCCTCGCACCACGGTGCTGTGCGGGTGGTGCCCCTTCGCCGACCGATGCCCCGAGGGCCAGGCCGAACTGGCCCGCCGCCAGGCCGCCGGCAGGCTCCCGGCCCACGCTCCGGCCGCCGCCCTCGTCGCCTGAGCGAATTCACCCGGGGTCCTTTCCCCTTCGCTCAAGGTTTCGTAGCCTTCGACGATAACTGGGGGATCGAACCAACGTGGGCGAGTTCAATGGCGAACGCGTCCACCGATCCAACGGTTGCAGGCGGTCAGGCGGCTGTCAGCATCAACGAGGATGTGAAACAACATGACGATCCTGGAGACTTCCCGGACGACCAGCGTCGAGCCCACCGAGGCGGGGTGGCACGACGATCCGACAGGCGAACACGCGAAGCGATACTTCGACGGCCGATCGTGGACCGATCACGTGACCCACTTCGGGCCTGCGCCGTGTTCGGCGTGCGGCCACCTGCGCTGACCCTGTCGACTCCCGGGCCCCGCTGACCGGTCGCCGATCGCTCAGCACGCGCCGTCGTGCGCTGGATCGACGACCAGTCGTCCGTCGGCGTCGACGCGGGCGCCGTCGCTGTGACGGTTGATCTGGTCGAGGATGTCGGCGTGCTCGGCGTCGTTCGCCGGCCGGACCACCCCGCCGTCGGCCCGGACGGGCAGGATCGACAACCCGACGCTGGCGCCGTCGTCGCCGTTCGGCGCGATCTCGAGTTCGACGATGATCGAGTTGGCGGTGATCCCCCGCGCGGGTGGGAACGCGAAGTTGCCGGTGCTCAGCGCCACGGGCGTGTCGCCGATCACGGCCACCCCCTGCACGACGTGGGGATGCCCGCTCACGATCGCGTCGACACCCAGGTCCGCCCAGTGGGCGTAGAGGTCGAGCATGAAGTCGGACGGACACAGCTCACCCTCGGCACCGCCGTGCACGTTCACGATGGTGATGTCGGTGTCGGCCATCGCCGCCTCGATCTCGCGATCGGCTCGCTCCAGGAACGGCGGGCACGCCCAGGCGACCTGGGGCCGGAGGTTCTCGCCCTGGGCCGACCAATCACACGGCACGCGACTGAACGAGTGGATCGCCACCCGCCACTCCCCCACCTCGGCCACCAGGGGCCGGTAGGCCTCCGTCTCGTCGTCGCCGGCGCCGACCCGGTCGAGACTGCGGGCGTCGAGTTCGTCGAGGGTCTGGGCTACGGCGTCGACGCCGTAGTCGAGCACGTGGTTGTTGCCGAGGGTGACGCCGTCGACCCCGGCGTCGACGAGGAGGTCGAGCGACTCGGGCGCGGACCGGAACAGGAACCGCTTGGCCACCGGCGGGGAACCCACGCCGGGATCGGCGACGGCGGTCTCGAGGTTGACGAGGGCGTAGTCGTAGCCGGTCAGGACCTCGGCGACCTGCCCGAGGGGGTCGGCGCCATCGAGGCCGTCGGTGAAGCTGGTGTCGCCGGCGATGGCGATCGTCACGGGTTCCGGTGGCGGCGCCGTGGTCGTGGTGGTCTCGGCGGTCGACGGTGGCGACGTCGCCGTCGGAGCGGTGGTCGCTGCGATCGTCGACGATGCAGCGGTCGATGCGGTCGTCGGCACGGTCGTCGGTGCGGTCTCGGCGTCGGACGGTCCGGAGGCGCAGCCGGCCGCCATCGCCGCGGCGAGGACCGCCGCGACGACGCGTCGTCCCTTCGTTCCCTCCGTCATCGCAGACGATCTTGCACCGCAACCTTTGCGTTGTCGAGATCCTCGACCCGCCGCGTCCGGACGCCCTCCGGGGTGGCGAAGAGGAACACGCAGTCGACGACGGGTCGGCCGGTCACCTGCTCGAGGCCGATGGCGTAGGTGGCGCCCTGGAGCCGGTAGCTGGTCATCAGCCGATCGATCGCCGCCTCGGCGGCGTCGTCGTCGGCGGGCAGCCAGTCGGTCTTGAAGTCGACGACCACCAGGCCGTCGGGCCGCTCGTAGACGAGGTCGACGTAGCCCTCCACGACCGTGCCGCCCTCGGTGGCCGGGAACGCGAGGTAGAGCTCACGCCAGTGGCGGGCGGCCGCAGCCTCGACGATCACGTCGCAGGTCCGCACCCGTTCGGCACGGGCGGCCACCTCGTCGGCGAGGTGGGGCAGCCCCTCCTCCGCGGCGTGGAGTCGTGCGAGGTCGGCGAGCCCGGAGCCGGTCGAGAGGTCGAGGTGTTGCAGCACCGCGTGGACGGCCGAACCGAACGCCGAGCCGGCTCGGCCCCGGCGCCACGACTCGCGTTCGGTGTCGGCCGGGTCGGGCGCCATGCGACCCGGACCGACACCGACTGCGGTGGCGGTGTCGTCGGCGTGGGCGACGGCGGTGGCCGAGGTCGACGAGCCGGCCGCGGCGCCGGCCACGAGGGCCGCCTGCTCGCGCTGCCAGGTCGCCAGCTCGGTGGCGAAGTCGTCGCCGGCGAGACGGAGCTGGGTGGGCGGTGCGGCGTCGTAGCGCTCGTCGCCTCGGGCCTCGAACGTCTCCCACCCCTCGAGCTCCTGGATCGCGTCCCAGGTCCGCCCGCCGATGCAGCGGCGACCGACCCGATGGTGGGCGCTCACCACGAGGTGGTCGCGGGCGCGAGTGGCGGCCACGTAGTGGAGACGGATCCGTTCGTGGGCGTCGAGGAGCTCCTCCACGGCGGCCCGGGCCTCGAACTGGGCCGTCGAGCGGTCCTTGCCGAGCGACACCTCGGGCGGTCCGCCGTCGGGGTCGAAGTGGACCTTGGGGCCGGGGCGCCGGTTCGACTCCTGGGTCGGGGCACCGGCCAGCACGACGATCGGGAACTCGAGCCCCTTCGACCCGTGCACGGTGAGCACGCGCACCGCATCGTCGTCGGGCTCCGCCGGGATCGGTTCGGTCACCCGAGCCGACTCCGAACTCTGGATCTCGACCCAGGCCACGAAGTCGAGCAGGTCGCCGCCCTGGGTGGCGGCGAACTGGCGGGCCTGCTCGGTGAGGAACCGGTAGCGCCGCCACCGGTCGCGGGGTCGCTCGGCCGCCAGGGCCTGCTCGCGCAGACGTCGCTCGACGACGATCCGATCGACGAGCGCCGCCGGCTCGTCCCACCAGCGTCGTTCCCGCCACGCGCGCAGCACGCCGTAGGCGACGGCCACCGGATGCTCGACGCCGAGTGCGGCGACGGCCTCGGGGTGGTCGACCCGATAGTCCCAGCGTCCGCCGGCGCCGTGCCAGGCCAGCAGTTCGGCGTCGCCCACGGCGAACAGCGACGAGCGCAGTGCCGCCACGACGTCGACGGCGTTGGCGGAGTCGGCGACCGCCCGGACGGCCGCCATCACCTCGCGCACCTCCTGGGTGGCGTAGACCAGCGAGCTGGTCTCCGGCCGGAAGGGCACGTTGGCGGCGGCGAACGCCGACTCGAGCGATGGGAGCGACAACCGTGACGGGATCAGCACAGCGATGTCGCCGAGTCGGGCCGGCACCCAGGCACCGTCGCGCTCGACCAACCAGCCCTCCTCGATCACCCGGCAGGCGACGGCGGCGACGTCGATCGCCTCCCGCCGCCGCAGTTCGCTGACCGACTCGGCGTCGTCGGGTCCGCCGAGCACCCGGACGAGACCGGCATCGTCGGGGCACGGCAGCCGGGCCGGGGTGAGCGCCGTGTAGGCGGGCTGCGCACCCGGTTCGCCGTCGCCCATCTGCGCCCCGAACACCTCGTTGACGAAGTGGACGATGCCGGGCACCGAACGGAAGTTGGTGACGAGCTGGGTGGGGGCGTCGACCAGGGCGCCCTCGGCATCGCTGTAGACGCCGATGTCGGCGCGACGGAACCGATAGATCGACTGCTTCGGGTCGCCGACGACGACCAGTCGACCCGGCGGGATCGCGGCGGCCAGCTCGAGCCACGGCCGCTCGCCGGGCGGGTCGGGCACGGCGAGCAGCACCGCGAGTTCGATCTGGATCTGATCGGTGTCCTGGAACTCGTCGAGCAGGATGCGCCGATATCGCTGATGGAGACGCTGACGCACCTGCTCATCGGACCGCAGCAGCCGACGGGCGAGGACCAACAGGTCGTGGAACGACAGCTCGCCGGCGGCGCGCCGGCCCTCGACCCGGTCGTGGACGAAGCGGGCGACGTGGTGGCCCATCTGGCGCATCACCGCGTCCTTGTGGACGGCGGCCACGGCGTCGATGGCGGCTCGGGCCTCCTTCACCGCATCCTTCACCTCGGCGATCGACGGCTCACCCCAGTTGGCCGCCTTGCCCGCATTGAGCTTGGGGGTGAGGCTGTGGTCGAGGCGCGCGAGCTGGTCGAGGGGCTCGTCCGCCTCGACCTCCGCGATCGTCTCCTCGAGAGCCTCGAGCGCGTCGCCGAGCTTGTCGCCGGCGACCCGACACCCCGACCGCATGGCCGCCAGGGAACGGAGCTGGTCGAGCAGGCCGGTGAAGTCGAGCGTCGGCAGGGGCGGCGGGTCGACGTCGAGATCGCCGAGGAGGTCCCAGTTGTCGTCGAAGCGGTGGGCGACGTCCACGAACTTCTTGAGTTCGCAGCCGAGCACCGCGGCGCGAGCCTGCAGCTCGAGGAGGTCGAGGTCGTCGCCCATGCGGCCGCTGAACACCCGCCAGGCGTCCTCGAAGGCGAGGATCGACGAGATCTCGTCGGCGACGCCGAACCCCGGGGGCAACCCGGCCTCGACCGGGTGATCGGTGAGCAGTTGGAGGGCGAAGCCGTGGAGGGTGGTGAACGCCGCGCCCTCGACCCGCGCCGCCGCGTCGAGGAGGCGCCGGTCGTCGCTGCGCCGACCTTCCTCCTCGAGCTGGTCGCGCACCCGGATCCGAAGTTCGCTGGCGGCCGCCTCGGTGAACGTGATCGCCGCGATGTGGTCGATGTCGACCCCACTGCGGACCAGTTCGACGACACGAGCGACCACCGCCGTCGTCTTGCCCGAACCGGCGCCGGCCTCGACGAAGAGGGTGCGGTCGAGCTCACCGGTGATCGTCTGGCGCGAGACGTGGTCGACGAGGGAGGTGACCGAGGCCGTCACGACGCCTCCCCTCGCCCGAGCAGGAGGTCGATCGGGGTGAGGGCGGGGTCGTCGGCCACCCGATCCCACTCGGCCTGCCGGTCGGTCGGGCAGATCCGGTCGAAGTCGCACCAGGTGCAGTTGTCGAAGCTGGCCCGCGGCCAGGCCGTCGCCTCGCCCGGCAGACCGGGGAACACCCCAGCCGTGATGCCGTCGAGGGCCGCGCCGAGGAGCTGGTCGAGTTCGGCGTCAAGGGCGTCGTCGAGCACCATGTCGCGGCGGTTGGCGTTCTTGGTGAGCCAGTAGAGCGCGGTGCGCGGCCCCGATCGTTCGAGCTCGTCGGCCAGCACCCGCGCGTAGAGCGGCAGCTGGAGGCGTTGCCCACCCTTCAGCGGGTCATCGGCCATCTTGGCGTAGGCGTTGCCGCTCCCGCCCTTGTAGTCGATCACGACGACGCCACCGTCGTCGGTGAGGTCGACCCGGTCGACGAATCCCCGGAGCGGGAAGGAGCGACCGTCGGCGAGGGCCACCCGTCGCTCGGCGTCGAAGCCGAACTGCCACTCGGTGGCGTGGGGGCGCGACCGCAGGTCGGAACGGATGTCGGCGTCGAGGGTCAACCAGCCGTAGAGCTCGCGTTCGACGGCCCGTTTGAGCAGCTCGGTCTGCACCCGGCCGCCGGTGATGCCCTGGGCGCGGGCGGTCTCGATCTCCTCGTCGCCGATCGCGAGCAGCCGGCTCACCTGGGCGGCGGTCCAGGCGTCGTCGGGGTCGGGCACGGCGTCGGCGTCGATCGCCTCCTGGACGAAGCGTTCGAGGATGGCGTGGACGAGGGTGCCGCGGTGGCGGGGCGTGATCTCTTCGATTCGTTCGGGGCGTTCCTCCTCCTCGATCCGCAGGACCCGCCCGAACAGGTAGCGGCGAGGACACGAGGCGTAGTCCTCCAGCGCCGTCGCCGACAGCAGGCGCGTCGTCGGGTCGACGGCCCCGGCCGCCACCCGACCGGAGTGGGTCGTGAGCTCGGGTCGGTGCCGTTGCAGCCAGCGGGTGAGCCCGGCCGACAGCACCGGATCGCCGATCGCCGCAGGGTGGACGTGCACCGACTCGTCGCGATCGACGTGGGCGATCAGGCTGCGCAACACGAAGCTCGCCTCGGACTCGGGACGACCGTGGGACGCCAGCCCCTGGTGGTGCGACGCCAACACCGCGTCGCCGTCGGGGTCGACGAGGGCGTCGAGGACCCGGGGCCAGTGCCGAGCCCGGTTGGAACGGAGGTCGCCGCGAGCGGTCGTGATCAGCGGCTGCTTGCGGGAGGCGGCCAGGGCGACCGCCGCGGCTCTGGTGTCGAGCTCGGTGACGTCGGACGACGCCGGGATCGGCACCCGGAGCCGGGCCCGAGCCTGGTCGGGCAGCAACGAGTCGGGCCGCGGGGTGCGGGGCCACACCCCTTCGGCGGCACCGACGAGCACCACCCGGTCGAAGGCGAGGCCGGCGATCGCGTCGACGGGGGCGACGACCACGCCGGGGCCGAGCGGGATGCCGGGCACCTTGCCGGCGTCGAGCTCCGAGGCGACGGTGTCGGCGAAGACGGCGGCGAACTCGTCGGAGTCGTGGCGGCGGTCCGCCCCGGAGGTGGCGACCTGATCGAGGACCCGGAGCCGTTCGAGGGTGGACACGATCCGGTCGAAGGCTCGCCGCTCGGCGTCGGGCCACGCCCCGGTCGGCAGATAGGTGCGCAGCAGCCCGGCCGCCCAGTGGCCCCACGCCCACCAGTTGTCGAGGCCGGCGTCGGGATGGAGGGCGGTGTCGAGCTCGTCGACGAAGTCGGCCAGGGCCCGAGCGGCCTCAGCGACGCCCGGTTCGGTGGCCTCGAGCCCGCCGGCCAGGGCGTCGAGGCGCGGACGCCAGTCGCCGCCGTCGATCACGCCGGCCTGGCGCGACAGTCGATCCCACAACGCCACCGGCAGGGAACGGCCGGCGCCGTCGACGAGGGGCGCACCCGACAGCAACGTGATCACCGCCGAACGCTCGAGACCGTCGGCCCGCAGACGGAGGAAGCGGAGCAGGGTGCGGCCGGCGAGGGACCGGGAGAGGGGGCGGTGGCCGGGACCGCAGTGGGGCAGGCCGGCCTCGTCGAGGCGGTCGAACAACAGCGACGCATACGGGTCGGCCGACGGATAGAGCACGGCGATCCGGTTGAGCGGGGTGCCCGCCGCGGCCCACGCCGCCACCGCCCGGAGCGCAGCCCGCACCTCGTCGTCGGGATCGGCCACCTCGAGCCGCCGAGCATCGGGCGGCGCGAGATCGAGACGACGCACCGACGACGGCCGCACGACCCCCCAGCCGGCGAGCCGCTCGAGGTGGACGCGGTCGATCGTCTCCTCCCCCACCTGGCCGACGACGACCGTCGTGTCGTGGCGCCGCGACAACGCTGCGAACAAGCGGGCCTCGTCGACGGCGGCCGGGTCGGGCAGGAACACCACGATCGGGCCCCAGGCGCCGGTGTCGAGGGCGTCGAGCCGCTCGACCGCGACGTCGACGAGCGTGCCACGGGTGCGGGCCCGCCCGAGTCGTCCGGCGGCCCGCCGCAGCACCCCGATCGCCTCCGCGCCGAGGGTCGGCTCCGCCTCGAGGCGCGCCAGGTCGTCGCGGTCGAGCCCGGCGACGAGCCGTTCGAGGCGGAGCAGCCGCTCGGCGGTCGCTCGATGGTTGGCGACACGCCCGAAGCGGCCAGGACGCTCGGCGAGCTCGGCGGCCACCGCGGTGAGCAGCTCGAGGCGCGACGCCGGACGGTGACCGATCTCGGTCAGCCACGGCAACACGAGTCGGTCGAGCAGCCCCTCGGTCGTGACGACGTCGACCGCCGCGTAGCCCTGACGGGCGGCCAACGCCCGACGGAGGGCGACCGCTCGCAACGGTGCGTCGCACACCACCAGCGCCGGCGACAACGGGTCGGACCGGCCAGCCGACAGCGCCTCGTGGACGGCGTCGACGGCCGGATCGCCCACCGGCACGAGGCGGACGGCGGCGCCGTGCTGGGCGAACAGATCTGGCAGGTCGGACATCTCGCCGGTCACCCTATTCCGCCCCACCGACATCGTGAGCGGCAGGTCCACCCGCTGCACCCGAGCGGCGCGATCGACCGGCCGGGATCGCCCGGCACCACCCGTTACGCTCCGTCACGCCAGCGACGAGACGAGGCGAGGGGAGGTCCACACACGTGACACGGCGGCGCACGAACTCGTCGGCGACGGCGCGCCGACCGGATCTCGGGGCCGACGTCGGTCGGTTGTGGACCGCGCACCTCATCAGCCGACTCGGCGTGGCGTTCAGCAACGGCGTGATGCTCGTGGTGGCGGTGACCCACCTCGGCGCATCGGCGGCGGGGGTGGCCGGCGTGTTCGGCGCTGCCCAGCTCGCCGGCGCGGTCGCGGCGTCCCCGCTCGGGGTGCTGGTCGAACGTCGACGCAAGCGCTCGGTGCTCATCGCCACCGATCTCGGCCGTGCGGTCGCTTCCCTCTGCGTGCCGGTCCTGCTCTGGACCGGACAGCTGTCGCTCGCGGCGCTCGCCATCGTCCTCGCCGTCGATGCCTTCCTCACCCTGGTCGGCGCCAGCGCGGCCCAGGCGCACCTGAACGACCTCGTCCCGCCGGCCGACCACACCCGGGTCTTCGCTCGCCTCGACTCGACCGACTGGATCATCACGGCGATCTTCACGCCGCTCGGTGGAGCGACGCTGTCGGTGCTCGGACCCGCCATCACCCTCTCGATCGACGCAGCCACCTACCTGGTGTCGGCGGCGCTGCTGTCGTCGATCCGGCAGGTGGAGCGAGCTCCGCTCGAACTGCGGTTCCGGAGCATGCGCCACTTCGGCGTCGAGGCCGTCGCCGGTTGGCGTGTGCTCTGGTTCGATCCCACGCTCCGGTCATTGTTCCTCAACGCCATGACCTTCGGTGCGGGACTCGTGCTGGTGTCGCCGCTGCTCGCGGTCCTGGCGCTCCGGGACCTCGGCCTCGCCCCGTGGCAGTACGCGATCGTCCTCGGCGTCCCCGCCGTCGGCGGGGCCCTCGGATCGGCCGTGTCGGCGCGCATCCAGCGACGCCACGGCTCGGCGCGGACCCTGCTCGCCTTCGGCTCGATCCGCACGCTCTGGACCGTCTGGCTGGCCCTCAGCCCGCACGGCGCCGCTGGGTTCGCCTTCGTCCTGGTGGCGGAGTTTCTCCTGATGACCACCGCCGGGGTGTTCAATCCCGTGTTCTCCGCCCGTCGGCTCGCCGCCGTCGACGACGACCACCAGGCGAGGGTCGGCGCCGCGTGGAGCGTGACGGCACGGCTGGTCCAGCCCCTGGCGATGCTGGTCGGCGGGGCGCTCGTCGTCCCGCTCGGTCTCCGCGGCGCCATCGCCGCCGGCGGCTGCTGCCTCCTCGCCAGCTCGGCGCTGCTGCCCTGGAGGTCGGTCGGACGATTGTCGTCCGCCGGGGCCGGTTGA
>JBPEXC010000480.1:0-9947 GCA_052032035.1 Acidimicrobiales bacterium
CCCCCCCCCCCCCCCCCCCCCCCCCCCCCCCCCCCCCCCCCCCCCCCCCCCCGCCGCCGGCCGATGTTCGCCGAGAAAAGCGGGACGATCCGCGACTCTTTACGCTCTGGAGCGTCCCCTCACCGACAGGGACGGCGCCGATGGGTTCCGTCCCCACCCTCGGCACCGATACGTGCCACTCGTGATGCTGCTCCGTCGACTCTTCCGCCGCCTGTTCGGCCCTCGCCGCCACTCGATGGTGTGGCCGCGCCTGTGGGTCGCTCGCGCCGGGGCCGGGGCGCCGCTCGAGCCCCGCCGAGGAGCCGCCACCATCGACGGCACCGGCCTGGACGAGCCCGGCCTCGACCCGGACGCCGCCGACGGGCCGAGCCAGTCCGACAGCGAGAAGCTCCACGAACTCGTCGTCGAACACGGCGACGCCGTCTACCGGTTGGCGCTCTCGGTGGTGCGGGACCGGGCGCTGGCCGAGGACGTGGCCCAGGACACCCTGATCAAGGCGTGGCTGGCCCTCCCCTCGTTCCGTGGCGAGTCGTCGCTGCGGGGCTGGCTGATGCGCATCGCCCACAACACGGCGATCTCGACGCTGCGCACCCGACGGGCCCTGGTGACCGACCCCGTCGACCTGCCCGACGAGCCCGTGCGGCCCGAGCAGTCGGTGGAGCACCGGGTGGAGGATCGCGGCGCGATGGACGCCTTCACCGAGGCCCTCGACCTCCTCGACGAGCTGTCTCGCTCGATCGTGGTGCTGCGCGAGATCGAGCGCATGTCCTATGACGAGATCGCCGAGATCCTCGACGTGCCGCTGCCGACCGTGAAGACCCGGCTGCTGCGGGCCCGACGGCGGCTCGGCACCGCGCTGGAGGCGTGGAAGTGATCCGCCGCCACCCGTCCCGCTCCCGCCTGGCGGCCTGGATCGCCGGCGCCGACGACGACGCCGTCGCCGACCACCTCGCGACGTGCACCCGCTGCGCCACGATCTGCGAGGACCTCGAGGCCCCGCCCGCCGAGGGTGCCCTCAGTCAGGCCCTGCTCGCAGTGCTCCAACCGCCCGCCGACCTCGCCCCCCGGCTCGAGAGTTCGGTGTCGGAGCGCCTCGACTCGCGGGTGATCGGCGACTACGTGTTCGATCTGTTCGCCGCCGGCCTCGACACCGGGCGCCTGCTGCTGCTCGACCCGCCGGCGGCGGGCGACGAACACGTTGAGATGGACGACTCGCCCGGCCACACTGACGGCTCGGGCACCGACACGGGAGACGGCCCATGACGCCGACCAAGTGGATCATCGTTGGCTGCGCCCTCGTGGGCGGCTTCGTCGTCGGCATGATCCTGTCGAAGATCATCAACTCGCTGCTCGGGCGCGAGGGCCGACCCCAGCCCCTCCAGCAGGCGGCCGGCCCGCTGTCCGGCCTCGGCTTCTGGGCCGGCGTGGTCGGCGGGCTGCTGGTCGCCCTCGGCGTGCTCTCCCCCAGTGCGCTCGACCAGCTGCCGAAGGACCTGATCGCCTTCCTGCCCCGCCTGCTCTCGGCGGCGATCATCGTGATCGGCGCCAACGTGATGGCCCAGTTCGCCACGGCGGCGCTGGCGCCCGCCCTGTCGCGCGCGCCCGGCCCGGTCCAGACCCGGGTCCTCCAGGCGGTCCGCTCCCTGATCATCGCCATGGCCGCGCTGCTGGCGGTCCGCCAGCTCGGCATCGACACCACCGTCATCAACCTCGGGGTCGCCGCGATCTTCTTCGGCGTCGCCGCGAGTCTCACCCTGTTGATCGGGCTCGGCGGACGCGGCGTGGCGACCGAGGTCGCCTCCACCCGGGCGCTGCGCCGGCTCCTCGCCGTCGGCGACACGCTGTCCCTCGACGCCAACGCCGCCGGCGGCTCGGTCGAGGGCGAGGTGATCGCGATCCATCCGACGTCGGTCGAGGTGGTGACCGCCACGGGCGAGGTGCAGCTGGTGCCGAGCTCCGCCCTGCTGTCGTCGACCGTCACGGTCCGGCGCGGCGAGGCGAACCCCGCCGTCTGAGCTCCTCGGCGCCGTCGATGTGACGGCGGCGGCCGGGGCGCCCCTGCACACGACGACGGCCCGACGCCGAAGCGCCGGGCCGTGGAAGTCAGGCCGTGAAGAGCAGGCTGTGGAGTTCGGGCCGTGCAGCTCGAACCGTGGCGCTCGAACCGTGTCGGCCTCCGTCGGGAGGCCGCCCGGGCTAGAGCCCGAGGAACGTCTTGGCGTCCTCGATGTACTGCCCGTGACCGGGGGCGATCGACTTGAGCCGGAAGCTCTTCACCCGGGCCGGGAAGTCGTCCGGCACCCCGTCGTCGAAGTGGTCGCCGGGCAGGAGGGTGCGCTCCTGCTCGAGCACGAAGCAGTGGCGGCCGCTGTCGGCGTCGCCCATCGCCATCGCCGAGATCCGGAACTCGGTGGCGTCGATCTTGTAGCCGTCGCCGAGGACGTCGTCGGCCGATCCGTAGCCGCTCGGCGCGACCAGCTCGGCCCCCGTGAGCTCCTTCAGCCGTTCGGCGCCACCCGCATAGTCGGGGGAGGCGTCGGTCATCACGATCCAACGGATCCGGTCGCCGCCGCAGCCGCACACCACGTCGAGGTGCTCCTCGATCCCGGGCCCCGGGTCGATGATCACGATCTCGTCGATGCCGACGAGATAGGTGTTCAGGCCGGGCTCGCCGTCGGGACCGGGGTTGGCGATCCTCCGCACGAGGGGGCTCAGCGCCCGGGCGACGCCGGGGATGATCGGCGGCGGCGGTGTCGGTTCTTCGATGGTCATCGGGACGGGTCTCCTCCGCGGTGAGACGTCAGCCCAGCTCGGGACGAGCTGAGGGGTGGGGGTTGTGTGTACGAGCCGATGTGCGGGTGGCATCGGAGTTCGTCAGATCGGTGTCGATCACGTCACCGCGCCGACCGAAGCCGGTGCCGGGCCCGCCGAAGGGGCCGAAGGTGAGCGACGAGGCCGAGACGAACCGGGGGGCGATGCGGGCTGCGGCGCGGCGACGGATCGGGGGCAGCAGCAGGGCAAGGCCCACAGCGCCCGAGGCGAGACCGGGCAGCAGGCAGAGCAGGAAGCCGACCAGGCGGACGGTGCGGTCGGCGGCGACGAGGCGACCGTCGGTGCCGTCGAGGCTCCCGGCGAGCACGTCCTTGACCGAGCCGGCGAGGAACAGCCGGGCCCGGATCCACCCGAGGAACCCCGCCAGGATCGACACGCCGACGGTCACCAGGAGTGCCGAGCCCACACCGATGGTGCTGCCCAGCCACCTGAAGACCTGGTACTCGGCGAATGCCAAGAGCACCATCGCGACGGCCAACGGAGAGAACATGGAGGCTCCAGTCTACCCCCTGACGTCAACTCCGGGGCCAGCGGTTCCCCGGTGGACGGGCAAGACGACCCGTCGGGTCCCTAGGATCGGGCGCGGTATGCATCGCCCGCCATCGGTCGACGAACTCGCTCGATCGCTCGAATCGACCGGTCTCCCCCACCCCTTGCGCGTGGAGGTCGCCCGAGCCGCCATCCGCGACGGCCTCGTCGACGACCTCGCCGACCTCGCCCGTCGTCGCCGCCGGCGGCTGTTGCAGCCCGTGGTCAACGCCACCGGGGTGCTGCTCCACACCAACCTCGGCCGAGCGCCCGTCGCCCACACCACCGAGGCGACGGCCAGCAACCTCGAACTCGACCTCGAGAGCGGCCGACGCGGCAGCCGACAGTCCGCCGTCGGCTCCCTGCTCGCCACCGCCGTCGGCGCCGAGTCGGCGATCGTGGTCAACAACTGCGCCGCCGGCGTGCTCCTCGCCCTGGCCGCCGTCGCCGGTGGCCAGGCGGCTGCGGTCAGCCGTGGCGAGCTGGTGGAGATCGGCGGCGGGTTCCGAATCCCCGACGTGATGGAACGATCCGGCGCGCAGATGGTCGAGGTCGGCACGACCAACCGCACCCGCCTGGCCGACTACCGACGGGCCGCCGACGACCACGACCTGGCCGCCGTGCTGTCGGTCCACCGCTCCAACTACCGCATCGAGGGCTTCACCGAGTCGGTCGGGGTGCAGGCGCTGGCGACCCTCGGCGTGCCCGTGCTGGTCGACCTCGGGTCCGGCCTTCTCGACGCCGCCTGCCCGTGGCTCGACGGCCCCCCGCCGCGCTGGCTGGCCGCCGAGCCCGCGGTCCGACAGACCCTGCAGGCCGGCGCCGACCTCGTGATCTTCAGCGGCGACAAACTGTTCGGCGGCCCCCAGGCCGGCATCATCGTCGGCCGCACCGACCTGATCGAGGCCTGTGGGCGCCACCCCCTGGCCCGGGCGTTGCGACCCGGCGGCCTGGTGCTCGACGCCCTTCAGGCGACCACGCTCCGCTACCTCGAACGCGACGGCCAGGCGATCCCGTTCTGGCGGATGGCGACGGTGGCCCCCGCCGAGCTGCGGGCTCGGGCCGAGCGCGTGCGTGACGCAGCGGCCGCCACCACGCCGGACGCCGAGACCGTCACGATCGTCGACACCGAGTCCGTCCCTGGCGGGGGCACGATGCCGGGGGTGACGATCCCGAGCGTCGGCCTCCGCATCGCCGACCCCACCGCGCTGGATCGGCTCCGGGCCGCCGAACCGCCGGTGATCGCTCGGGTCGTCGACGACGCGACCGTGCTCGACCTGCGCACGGTCGACCCCGCCGACGACGAGGTCGTCGCCACGGCGATCGCCGCAGCGATCGGCGAGGCCGGGTCGTGACCGTCGTCGCGACGGCGGGCCACGTCGACCACGGGAAGTCGACCCTCGTCGAAGCGCTCACGGGCACCGACCCCGACCGGTGGGCGGAGGAGAAGGCCCGCGGCCTCACGATCGATCTCGGCTTCGCGGCCCTCGACCTGGGCGACGGCACGACGATCTCGCTCGTCGACGTGCCGGGCCACATCCGGTTCCTCCGCAACATGCTGGCGGGCGTCGGCGCCGTCGACGGCTGCCTCTTCGTGGTCGACGCCGCCGAGGGCTGGAAGCCACAGTCCGAGGAACATCTCCGCATCCTCGATCTGCTCGGTCTGCGCCGCGGGGTGATCGCCCTCACCAAGATCGATGCCGTCGACGACGACCTGCTCGAGCTGGCCGAGCTCGACGTCAGCGAACACGTCGAGGGCACCTTCCTCGCCGACGCCCCGGTGATCGGGGTGTCGGCCCACGCCGGCACGGGACTCGACGAGCTGCGCGCGGCCCTCGCCGATCTGGTGGCCGCCGCCGACGACGACCGCCCGGCCACACCGGCCCGACTGTGGATCGACCGAGCGTTCTCCGCGGCCGGAGCGGGCACGGTCGTGACGGGCACCCTCACCGGGGCACCGCTCACCGTCGGCGACGAGGTGGCCGTACACCCGAGCGGCGAGCGGGCCCGCGTCCGGGCCCTGCAGAGCCACCACAGCGAGCTGGCGGTCGCGGAGCCTGGCACCCGCGTGGCGGTGAACCTGGGGGGCATCGGGCACGCCGACCTCCAACGGGGCGACGCCCTTGCGCTCCCCGCGTCATGGTGGGAGACCACCGTCGTCGACGCGTCGCTCACCGTGCTCGATCAACTCGGCCACGACGTGTCGCGCCGCGGCGCCTACGCCGCCTACATCGGGTCGGCCGAACGCATGGTGCGACTGCGGGTGCTCGGCCCCGACGCCCTGGCCCCCGGCACCACCGGCCACGTCCGCCTCCGGTTCGACCGTCCGGTGCCCGCCCTCCCCGGAGACCGGTTCGTGCTGCGGGACCACGGTCGCGACGAAACGGTCGGCGGTGGTCGTTTCCTCGACATCGACCCGGTGCTCCCGCCCGCCGACGCCCGACCGGGACTCTCGGTCGACCGGGTGGTGGCCGAGCGGGGCTGGGTCGACGCCGACACCCTCCGCCTCCTGACCGGCGCGACGGTCGCGCCGTCGGTCGGTCGCTGGCTGGTCGCCCCCGACGCCCTCGCTTCGGCCCGATCCTCGATCCGCGACCGGGTCGGTAGCGCCGGCGCGCTCGGACTCGACATCGCCGTGCTCGACGATCGTGAGCGGGCGCTCCTCGGCGGGTTCGACGACCTCCGGGTGGAGAACGGTCGGGTGACGATCGGGGAACCCCGCGACCCCTTCGCCGACCATCCGTGGCTCGAGCGCCTCGATGCCGAGCCGTTCGCACCGCCCGGACCCGAGGGGGTCGATCCGACGGAGGTCCGGGAGCTGGTGCGTCGGGGCCTGGTGATGGAACAGGACCGGGTCTACTTCTCCCAGCGAGCGGTCGACGCGGCCGCCCGTGCGCTCGCCACGGCCCTGGCGTCGTCGCCGGACGGGCTCACCGTCTCCCAGATCCGAGAGGTGTGGGGCACCTCGCGCAAGTACGCGCTGGCGCTGCTCGCACACTTCGACGGCACGGGGCAGACCCGCCGTCGCGGCGACGTGCGGATCGCCGGCCCTCGCCTGCCCGAGCCCGACGCCACCTGACACAGCGCGGCCGCAGCGCGGCCATGCTGGGCGGCGGAGGGGAATTCAGTTGGTGGGGGCGAGGGCGGCGCGGCGTTCGTTCTCGGTCATGCCGCCCCAGATCCCGTGGGGTTCACGGATGTTGAGGGCGTACTCGAGACAGTCGCGCTGCACCGAGCACGATTCGCAGATCTCCTTGGCCCGGGCCTCGCGGCTGCGCTTCTCGGAGCGACGCTCGAGACGGGCGGGCGGGAAGAAGATGATCTGATTCGGACCTCGACACGCCGCCCGGGTGTGCCATGCGAGGTCGACGTTGGGGAGGCTCACGGGTACTCCTCCTGGCTGGTCCGTTCGCCTCACCGAACCTAGGCGCGCGTGACCGATGACACAAGACCTGGAGGTGACTGTTTTCACAGAAATCTCCCAGGTCACCCGATCGGGCTGTCCGGCGAGCCCGTCGGGCGGCCCGTCAGGCGTCGGCGCTGCGCTCGCGATAGTCACGAGCGCCACCCTCCTCCGGCTCGACTTCGAGGAGGAGGCGATCGATGCCGACCACCCGCACCCGATCGCCGGCCCCGATCGGGGTGGCACGGTTGGTGATCGCCCGCCACTCGGCCGACTCGATCCGCACCAGGCCCTCGGGCGAGACCTCGGTGAGGGCCTCGCCCATCGTGCCGATCATCCACTTCCGCCCGATCGTCGGGGTGGAGAAGCGGGTGCGAACCATCGACGGCATGCCCGAGTAGGCGTAGAGGACGGCGCCGATGATGCCGAAGCCGAGCGTCACCCACGACATCGACACACCGTCGTAGAGGAACCACGAGCCGGCGATGAAGAGCAGCACCCCGATCGCGGAGTAGAGGCGGGGCACGTTGGTCTGGATGTCGATGGCCATCGCCACCAGGCTGAGCACCAGGAGGACGACCGCCCAGGTGCGGGCGGGCAGCACCGCCACCCCGTAGCTGCCGGCGGTCAACAACACGACGCCGATGGCGCCGGCCACGCCGACCCCGGCGGTGAACAGCTCGAACACCAGCAGGGCGAGGCCGCCGACGAAGAACAGGTAGGCCAGTTCGGGGCTGGCGGCGGTGTGGAACAGCTGGCCCGACAGGGGCAGCTGGCGGAACTGGGCGACGGTGACGAGGGAGATGTCCTCCTCCCCGGTCACGGGCGCGTCGTAGCCGGGGATCAGTTCGACGAACTGCCGCAGCACCGAGTTGGTCTCCAGCGCCAGGTCGATGTCGGCGGCGTCCCCGGTCGCGATCCCGAGTTCGATCGCCTCGGCGGCTCCGATCGTGGTGTCGGCGAGCCGTTCGGTGGCGTCGCCGAACGCCGGCTCGAAGCGCGACGCCGGCAGGCGGGCCGGGCCGGTGTCGCCGATCCGCGATCCCTGTGCCACCCCGACGAGGTCGCCGACCCCCAACAGCTCGGCACTGGCGCCGCGGGCCTGCGAGCCCGACGGGCCCACCCACATCGCCACGGTCGGCTCCAGCTCGTCGATCACGGCCGCGAGCTCGACGAGGGCGGCGTCGTCGATCACGGCACCGGCCGAGTCGATCTGGAGCACGACGGCCACGACGCCGTCGGCCTCGGCGGCCCGCAGCTCGGTGATCAGGAAGTCGTGGACCACCGGATCGAGCAGCCCGGCGAACTCGATGATGCGGATCTGGCCCGAACCGTCGCCGGCGGTGTCGCCGGAGTCGTCCTGGGCTGCGGTCGGGGCCGCCAATGCGAGCACGGCGCCGAGGCCGAGCAGCAGGGCAGCTAGCCTCCGGAGCAGTGGCGATCGGTGAGTTCTACAACGCATCCAAGGTCCTGATCGTGGCCGGCAAGGGGGGCGTGGGCAAGACAACGGTAGGGGCAACCGTGGCCGTCGCGGCTGCTCGGGCGGGAGCCGAGGTCGTCTGCGTCGAACTCGAGGGCCACAGCGTGCTCGGCGGCGCCTTCGGCGTGCCGACGATCGGCTACGAGCCGACGCCGTTGCTCGACCTACCCGGCGCCGGCTCGGTGGCAGGGCGACGGCTCACCCCCGACGAGGCCCTGGTCGACCACCTGCGCTCCCACGGCCTCGACCTGCTGGCCGGGCGGGTGCTGACCGGCGGCGCCATCGACGTCGTCTCGAGCGCCGCACCGGGCATCCGCGACCTGGTGACCCTCGGGAAGATCGCGTCCCTCGAGCGCAGCGGCGACGGCGACCTGCTGATCGTCGATGCGCCCGCCGCCGGGCACGCCCTCAGCTTCCTCCAGGCCCCGGCGGGGTTGCTCGACACCGGCGACGGCCCGATCCGTGAGCAGGCCGAGCGGGTGCTGGCGATGTTCGGCGATCCACGGCGCTGTCAGGTCGCCCTGGTGACGCTGCCCGACGAGACGCCGGTCCGGGAGACGATCGAGACCGCCTTCAGCCTGGAGGATCTCGTCGGCATCCAACTCGCCCCGGTCGTCGTCAACAGCGTGATGCCGACGATCCCGGGCCTCGCCGAGGCGCATGCTGCCCTCACCGAGCCCCGGCCGGACGACGTCACCGACGCCGACCGGGCTCGACGGGCCGCCGCCGATCATCGGCTCGCCCTCCACCGTCGCCAGCGGGCGGCCCTCGACGACCTCACCGCCGAACTCCCCCTGCCCCTGCTCGAGCTCCCCCTGCTCCCGAGTGGACGCCTCGGGCTCGACGATCTCGGCGTCCTCGCCGACGCGTTGGCCGGGGCCGGCTCGTGACCGCGGCGCCCACGGCCACCGAGATCGTGGTGTGCGTCGGTCCCGGCGGGGTCGGCAAGACGACGATCGCGGCGTCGCTCGCACTCCGGGCCGCGCGAGACGGCTGGCGGGTGGTGCTGATCACCGTCGACCCGGCCCGCCGCCTGGCCGACGCCCTCGGCCTCACCGCCCCGGAAGGGTCGGGCCGACGGCTCGGCGGCTCGGGGGCGTTGGGCAACGAGCCTCGCCGCCTCGGCGCCACCGAGTTGGGCGCCACCGAGTTGGACGGCAACGCCTTGGGCAGCACTGCGTCGGGCGGCGAACTGTGGGCGTCGATGCTCGACGTGCGGGCGACGTTCGACGGGCTGATCCGGGAGCACGCCGCCGACGCCGCCCAGGCCGAGCGGGTGCTCGGCAACCGGCTCTACCACGACCTGACCACCTCGCTCAGCGGCACCCACGAGTACATGGCCGCCGAGCGCCTCCGGGCGCTCCACGCCGACCCCCGCTTCGACCTGGTGGTCGTCGACACCCCACCGTCGCGCCACGCGCTGGACCTGCTCGACGCGCCCGGTCGGCTGGCGAGGTTCGTCGATCACCGCCTCTACCGGTCACTGCTCGCGCCCCGGCGCGGGGTGATGCGCATGGTCAACGCGGCCACCCAGGCCCTCGCCCGGGGGATCGGCCAGCTCGTCGGCTCGACGGTGCTGGGCGACGTCACCGACTTCTTCGCCGCCTTCGAGGGCATGGACCAGGGGTTCCGGGACCGAGCGGCCGAGATCGACGCCCTGCTCGCCGGGCCGACCACCCGCTACGTGGCGGTCACGGCGCCGGC
>JBPEXC010000481.1:0-3801 GCA_052032035.1 Acidimicrobiales bacterium
CGCCGGCGAGGGTTCGATCGGTTATGCCGATGCCTCCCAGGTCGGCAGCCTCGGCGTCGCCAACATCCAGGTCGGCGACGAGTTCGTGGCCTACAGCCCCGAAGCCGCCGCCCGCATCGTCGACGTGTCGACCCGGGTCGAGGGCCGCAGCGAGTACGACTTCGCCATCGACCTCGTCCGTGACACCACCGAGTCGGGCGTCTACCCCATCGCCCTCGTCTCCTACCACGTCGTGTGCCTCGACTACGCCGACGACGACGTCGCCGTGCTGGTCAAGGACTTCATGACCTACATCTCCTCCGCCGAGGGTCAGGCCGCCGCCCAGTCGGCCGCCGGTTCGGCCCCGATCTCGGACGAGCTCCGGGCCGAGATCGCCACCGTGATCGAGATGATCTCGTAGCACTTCAGGACGACGGCCCGGCCATCGGCGATGATCGTCGGTGGCCGGGCAGCGTCCGTTCTCCGGGGACTACCCTGTCGCCCGGCGAACTCCTCCATTCGTCCACCCTCTCACCCCCCCCCACTGAGCACACCCCCTCATGGAGCTCCGATGACCAGTGTCCAGGCCGAGCCGGCGACCAGCGCGGTGGCGGCCCCGTCGAGTTTCGAGATCGAACAGGTCTCGAAGAAGGGTGATCGGATCTTCGGCGGCATCTCCTTCGGTGCCGGTGTGCTGATCCTGGTCACGCTCGCCGCCGTCGCCACCTTCCTGATCACCGAGGCGGCGCCGGCGTTCACCAACACCGCCGAGGACGGCGAGAGTCTGTTCTCCTACACGGTCCCCCTCGTGTTCGGCACGATCTGGGCCGCCGGGCTGGCCCTCCTCCTCGCCGGCCCGCTGGCCGTGGCGGTCGCCCTCTACCTGAGCCACTACGCCCCGAAGCGACTGGCCGGGGCCCTCGGCTACTTCGTCGACCTGCTCGCCGCCGTGCCCTCGGTGGTCTACGGCGTGTGGGGCATCTTCGTCCTCGCCCCCCTGGTCGGCAACAACCTCTACCCGTGGCTCGAGGAGAACCTCGGGTTCCTCCCCTTCTTCGAGGGCCCGGCCCTCAAGAGCGGTCGCACGATCATGACCGCAGCGGTCGTCCTCGCCGTGATGATCCTGCCGATCATCACCGCGATCAGCCGAGAGGTGTTCCTCCAGACCCCCCGGCTCCACGAGGAAGCCTCCCTCGCCCTCGGCGCCACCCGCTGGGAGATGATCAAGCAGGCGGTGCTGCCCTACGGGCGGTCGGGCGTGATCTCGGGCGCCATGCTCGGTCTCGGTCGGGCACTCGGTGAGACGATGGCGGTGGCGATGATCCTGTCGCCGGCCAGCGTGATCAACACCAACCTGATCTCGTCGCAGAACCCGGCGACGATCGCCGCCAACATCGCCCTCAAGTTCCCCGAGTCGTCGGGCCTCGAGGTCAACCGCCTGGTCGCCACCGGCCTGGTGCTGTTCGCCATCACGTTCGGAGTCAACTACCTGGCCCGCTGGATCGCCGGCCGGGGCTTCTCGGGAGCCGCAGGATGAGCGCCGTCACGATCGATTCGTTCGGCGGCGGTGCCGAACTCCACTCGGGCAAGATGACCCCCGCGATGCAGGGCGGGGTCGCCCTCGCCGCCCTCGTGGTCGGCCTCGGCATCAACGCCCTGCTCGGCGGCATGGGTCCGGTCAAGACCCTCATCGGTGCGGCGGTCGCCTTCCCGGCGCTCATCTACGCGGTCGCCCGCTCGGTCGAGGGTCGACGCCTGGCCGCCGACCGGCTCGCCACCACCACGGCGTGGATGGCGTTCGGGCTCGTGATGCTGCCGCTGGTGTCGCTGGTGTGGACGGTCGTCACCGACGGCGCGGCCCGCATGGACGGCACGTTCTTCTCCGAGACGATGCAGGGCGTCGTGTCCGAGGGCGGCGGCATCCGCCATGCCCTCACGGGCACCCTGATCGTCACCGGGATCGCGGCGGCGTTCTCGATCCCGTTCGGCTTGTTCACGGCGATCTACCTCGTCGAGTACGCCGACGGGAAGGGGTTCAGCCGGTGGATCACGATGCTGGTCGACGTGATGACCGGCATCCCCTCGATCGTTGCCGGCCTGTTCGCCTACGGCCTGTTCGTCGCCCTCGACGCCCCGGGCCACCGCTCCGGCCTCGCCGCCGGCGTGGCCCTGACCGTGCTGATGACCCCGGTCGTGGTGCGCTCATCGGAGGAGATGCTCCGGCTCGTGCAGGACGAGCTCCGGGAGGCGTCCTACGCCCTCGGCGTGCCGAAGTGGAAGACGATCACCAAGGTCGTGCTCCCCACCGCCATCGGCGGCATCCTCACCGGCGCCACCCTCGCCATCGCCCGGGTGATCGGCGAGACGGCCCCGCTGCTCGTCACCGCCGGCACCATCAAGACCTTGAACGCCAACCCGCTCGAGGGTCGCATGGAGACCCTGCCGATCTACAGCTACTACAGCTACAAGACGCCGACGATCCCGCCGGAGCTCTCCTACGAACGCATGTGGGCCTCGGCCCTCGTGTTGATGATCGTCGTCGCCGTCCTGTTCTCGCTCGCACGTGTACTCGCTGCCGTCCTCAAGCCGAAGGGCCTCCGATGAGTGACATCCTGAACCTCACCGCCTCGTCCACCGCCGCCGGGAAGACCTCCATGGACCTCGACATCGCTCCGACCACCGCGCTCGCCGCCAAGGATCTCCACATCTACTACGGCGACTTCCTCGCCGTGGAGGACGTGAACATGGAGATCCCGGAGCGGTCGATCACGGCGCTGATCGGACCGTCGGGCTGTGGCAAGTCGACCTTCCTGCGCTCGATCAACCGGATGCACGAGGTGATCGCCGGCGCCCGGGTCGAGGGCTCGGTGATGGTCGGTGGCGTCGACCTCTACGGCCCCGGCGTCGATCCGGTGGCCGTGCGCCGCAAGATCGGCATGGTGTTCCAGCGACCCAACCCGTTCCCGACGATGTCGATCGCCGAGAACGTGCTGGCCGGCAAGAAGCTCAACTCGAAGCGGATCCCCAAGGCCGAGGCCAACGAGCTCGTCGAGAAGTCGCTGCGCGGCGCCAACCTCTGGGAAGAGGTGAAGGACCGGCTCGACAAGCCCGGGTCGGGTCTCTCGGGCGGCCAGCAGCAGCGCCTGTGCATCGCCCGGGCGATTGCGGTCGAGCCGGAGATCCTCCTGATGGACGAGCCGTGCTCGGCGCTCGACCCCGTGTCGACGCTGGCGATCGAGTCGCTGATGCTGGAGCTCAAGGAGAACTTCACCATCGTGATCGTCACCCACAACATGCAGCAGGCGGCGCGCGTGTCGGACAAGACCGGGTTCTTCTCGATCGAGGGCACCGGCAAGCCGGGCAAGCTCGTCGAGTACGACGAGACCCGCACGATCTTCTCCAACCCCAGCGAGCAGGCGACCAAGGACTACGTCGAGGGTCGCTTCGGCTGAGCCTCAGAGCAGGTCGTGGCGGGCCGCCCAGTGGGCGAGCTCGTTGCGGCTCGACAGCTGCAGCTTGCGCAACACCGCGCTGGTGTGGCTCTCGACGGTGCGGTCGGAGATGAACAGCTCGGTGGCGATCTCCTTGTAGGTGAACCCGCGGGCGAGGAGCCGCATCACCTCCTGCTCCCGACCGGTGAGGCGGTCGAGTTCCTCGGGCCGTTCCTCGGTCGCCGGGCCCGACCGGCGGAGGGCCTCGAGGACGAAGGCGGCGAGGCGCGGGGAGAACACGGCGTTGCCGACCGCGACGTGGCCGATCGCGTCGACGAGTTCGGCGGTGTCGATTCGCTTGGTGACGTAGCCCTGGGCGCCGGCCCGGACC
>JBPEXC010000482.1:0-1655 GCA_052032035.1 Acidimicrobiales bacterium
CCTCGACGTCGCTCGCCGTGTTCTTCGTCGGCCTCCAACTCACGCTCATCGTCGCCCTGCTGATCGGCTCGGAACGTGCGGATCGTCTGGCCGACCGGCACGAGGCCGACGAGCCGGACGACGACGAGACCGCGTCCCTGCTCGAGAGCTATCTCGCCAACCACCGAATCGAGGGAATCGAACGTGTCGACGCGCACTGAGGATCTGCGGACCTTCTTCGACGACGGGCCGGGCGCCACGCCGCCGACGCTCGAACGTCCCCGCCGACCCGGCCGGACCCCCGCGCTGCAGGCCACCTGGGTCGACCCCGGCGACGTGCCGTTCGAACCGGTGCCCCGGCCCGGCAATCCGGCGACCGCCCGGCTGGTCACCTGGCTGGCGCTCGGGTGTTTCGGGGTGGCGCTGCTCTGGCTGATCGTGCCGGCGCTCGATACCCGTGTCGCCACCCGCCACTCGGTGGTGCTCGACGACGGCGTGCTCACCGCCCAACCGGTCCAACTGGCGCCGGTGGCCCCGGCCGTGGTGACCGAGCTCCTGGTCGGCGAGGGCGACGGGGTGTTGAACGAGGGCAGTCCGATCGCTCGCCTCGAAGGCCCCGTCGGCGACGACGGCCGCGCCGAGGTGAGCGAGATCGTCGCCCCCTTCGACGCCCGGTTCGTCTCGATCGACACCCTCGCCGGCGGTGTGGTCATGCCCGGCACCCCGGTGGCCACCGTCTACGACCCGGCCCGGATGTACGTGATCGTCTCGGTCACGCCCGAGACGCTCGAACTGCTGCGGACCGGGATGCGGGTCGAGTTGACCAGCGACGCCGTCGCCGAGCCGATCGGTGGCGAGGTGATGTCGGCCGTGCCGCTGCTCGGCACCGACCACGCGCCGACCACCGCCAGCCTGGTCAACGTCCGCATCCGCCCCGACGCCGACGCCGTCGTCGACCTCCTGCCCGGCATCCGCTTCGAGGTCGAGGTCGACCTCACCTCGGCCGAGCCGGGAGCGCCACGGCTGACGCTCACCGCGGGCGACTGAGCGGGGCCAGGGAGCCCGACACGCGTGTCTTGCTCGCGTGTCGGTGCGCCGCATAGCGTGCGCGGGTGGCCACGATCATGACTCGCACCCCCGTCGAACCCGAGGGCGGGGTCGTCGACCTCGACTTCCGCGAGACCGAGAACTGGACCCGCTACAGCGGCATCCCGTCGCTCTCGCTCCTGTTCGGCGACCCCGAGGCGGGTCCCTACGTGTTCCTCTCGGCCTCCGAGCCGATGGCCGAGCAGATGCCGACCGGGTTCGCCCACGCCCATGCGTCCGACAACTGGCGCATCTCGGTGCGCGGCACGACGAACATGGGACGCGACGCCTACGCCCACGGCGAGTTCCGGTTCCACGACGGCGGCGTGCCCTACGCGAGCGACAACCTCGCCTGGGGCCCCGACGGTGGGTTCGGCCTCGTGCTCATGGGCGACCGTCGCGGCTTCGCCATCCAACCGGTGAAGGCCGAGATCGCCGAACAGGTCGAACCGTCCCAGGCCAAGGCCGCGGCGGCGATGGGCGTGGAGCGACTCGACCCGTGCCCCGGGGCCCCGGCGATCCGCACCACCGATGGCGGCACGGCCCGAGCCCACCGCAACGGTGGGTTCGGTGGCACGAGCGGCTGGGAG
>JBPEXC010000483.1:0-4171 GCA_052032035.1 Acidimicrobiales bacterium
CCCCCCCCCCCCCCCCCCCCCCCCCCCCCCCCCCCCCCCCCCCCCCCCCCCCCCCCCCCCCCCCCCCCCCCCCCCCCTCCCCCACCACCCCCCCCCCCCCCCCCCCCCCCCCCCCCCCCCCCACTGCCGCTGCTGGCACTCGCCCTCGTGGTGGTGATGGTGGCGACGGCGGTGCTCGCCGGCGTCACCGAGCGTGCCGTGATGCGGGCACGGGCGCAATCGGCGGCCGACGCCGTGGCGCTGGCGGGGGCCGCCGATGGGCGAACAGCTGCGATCCGGACGGCGGCCGCCAACGGTGCCGACCTGCGGTGGCTGCGGGAGGACGGTCGCCGGGTCGAGGTGCGGGTGGCGATCGGTGACGTCGAGGCCGAGGCTCACGCCGAGCGGGAGATTCGCGTGCCTGGCCAGGGCTGAGCCCGACGAGCAGCCGGGTGGTGGCACGTCCCCCCTTCTGGTGGGTGATCCGACGGTCGCCTCCTTCCGGCGTACACTGTTCGGGATATGTCGAGCGAAGAATCATCGTCGAAGGACGCGACCGTCATCGATGACGACCTCGTCGCCGCCCTGGGCTTCGAGCCCTCGGTTCGCTCGGTCGATCCCGGCGACTCGGTCCTGGTCGCCGCAGACGAGTTCGACGACACCTTCGACGACGGTGACGTCGCCCACCACGCCTCGACGACCAACGGCGCTGTGCTCGATGCCTCGACGTCGCACGAGTCCTCGCTGGACGACACCGCCGTGGATGACACGTCGTTGGACGAGACCGTGGTGGACGAGTCTGCGGCGGACGAGTTCGCGTTGGACGAGTCTGCGGCGGACGAGGCGGCAGTGGACGGGCCCGATGCCACCGAGCTCGACGAGGCCGAGGACGTCGACAAGGTCAGCCTCGCCGATGATGCGGATCATCTCGAGGACGAACCGATCGTCGACGAGGCCGACGCTGGCCTGCTCGACCTCGACGAGCCCGATGACACCGCCGACATCGATGAGGCAGCCGACGAGGCCGAGCTCGCAGCGGTCGATGAGCCTCCGGTCGATGACGCGGACGCCGACGATGACGCCGACCTCGAGGTCGACGGTCACGACGCCACGCTGGATGCGCTCGACGCCCCCACGCTGGTCGACGCCGACCTGATCGACCTCACCGACCCGGCCGAGGAGCCGGTTCGTGACGACGACGAGGCGATCGCCTCGGTCTTCGCCGAGCCCGACACGCTCGAACCGGACACGTTCGGCGACGGCGTCGACACCGGCGACGGCACTGACGCTGGCGACGACACCGCCCTCGCTGACGACGGCGCCGGGCGCGAGGATCTCGGCCTCGACCTCGTCACCGCCGGCGCGGCGACCACGGCCGTCGGCGCCACCACCGCAGCGACCCAGCTCGACGAGCAGCCGACGAAGCAGCGCCGTCGCACCGCGATGCGGGCCCGCAAGAGTCGCCGTGTGGTCCGCCACGTCGACCCGTGGTCGGTGCTCACCTTCTCGGTGCTCTTCCATCTGTGCTTCTTCGCTGCGCTGCTCCTCGCCAGCGTGCTCGTGTGGCGGGCCGCAGATGCCGCCGGCACGATCGGCAACGCCGAGAGTTTCATCATGGAGCTCGGCGACTACGAGTCGTTCGAGATCAACGGCGACGTCGTGTTCCGGTCAGCCCTCCTGATCGCCGGCATGCTCACCCTCGCGTCGTCGATCATGGTCGTGTTGCTGACCGTGGTCTTCAACCTGATCTCCGACCTGATCGGCGGGATCCGGGTGACCGTGCTCGAAGAGGAGACCGTGCGAATCCCGGCCAAGGCGTCGCGCCGAACCAAGTAGCGTTCCGCCGCCCGGAGCCGATAGCGTGTCGAAGCCCACGGGGCTATAGCTCAGTCGGTTAGAGCGCACCCCTGATAAGGGTGAGGTCACAAGTTCGATTCTTGTTAGCCCCACACGCAGACGGCACCCCCGGCGCCGGGCCTTCGAGCCCGGGTCGGGGGTGTGGTCATTTTCGGCGGTGAGCCGAGAGCTAGGCTCCGTGACGTGCTCGTGCTCGTTCGCCGTGTGGTCGCCGCCCTGTCGATGACGGGGCTCGTCACGGCCCTCGCCCGCGTGCGTGGCAGCGGCGGCACGCCACCGCGGTCGGGCGGCTGGCGAGAGGTCACCGACCTCGACCTTCGTGACTGATGCGGTGACCTCGAACGCTGCAGTCCCACCAGCCGCAGCCTCACCCGCCGCTGCCGTGACGCCGGAACGGCGGCTGGCGGTGGTGGGGGTCGGCGCCACCGGGGCGGTCGTCGCCGCCGAGTGGTTGCGCGACGGCTCCACGGTCGTCGAGGTCGCCGATCCCGATGACCGTCGCTGTGAGGCGCTGGTCGTGGCAACCGCCGACCCCGACCGACCCCGACTCCTCGTGGGGGAGCGGGCGACCGCACCGGTCGCCGTGCTCGCCTGTCCCAATCGGGTGCAGCCGGCGCTGGCCCGACGCCTCGTCGCCGCCGGCCGCTCCGTCGTCTCGACGGCCGACGCCCCCGACACGGTCGAGGCGCTGCTCGCGCTCGACGACCTCGCCGCGGCCGCCGGGGTGTGCGTCGTCGTCGGCGCTGGCCTGTCGCCCGGCCTCAGCTGTCTGCTGGCCCGCCTCGCCGCCCGCGAGTTCGACGAGATCGAGGAGATCGAGGTGGCGAAGACGGGCACGGGCGGTCCCGCCTGCGCCCGCCAGCACCATCGGGCGTTGAAGGAACCAGGCCACGAGTGGCTCGACGGCGCCTGGGCCGAGCGGTCGGGCGGCACCGGGCGGGAGCTGCTCTGGTTCCCCGGCGAGCTCGGGGCCCGCGACGCCTACCGCGCCGCCCTGCCCGAACCCCTGCTCCTGCAGCGGGTCTTCCCCGAGGCGTCGCGCCTGTCGGCCCGGATGACGGCGACGAGACGAGATCGATCGACCTCGCGCCTGCCGATGCTGCGGCCGCCGCACTCCGACGGCGGTCCGGGCGGGGTGCGGGTGGAGGTGCGCGGGCGCCGGGCCGGCCGCTACGAGACGGTCGTGGTGGGGGTGCACGATCACCCGTCCCATGCGACGGGTGTGCTCGCCGCCCTGATCGCCGCCTCGGTGGCCGCCGGGCGCGTGCGTCCGGGGGCCCGCGGGGTGGGGGAGGAGCCACTGGCCACCGAATGGTTGCGCGGCGCGTTGGCCGCCGGGGTGCCGATCGCTCGATTCGACGGGCACGTCGACGTCTCGCCCTGAAGGTGGAGCGGGCCGCCTGGGTGATCGAAACTCACCGGTTTCTCACTCTGCGTAGAGATTCTTCCTCAAGAACCCACGTTGCGTGGCCGATAGTTCGATCAGGGAAAAAACTTCGGAAATCCCTCAAGTTCTTGGCCCGGTTGTGCCGAAACCAATGTCGGCATGGAGGACAACCGAGAGGCGAACGATCCGATGGGCGATCGAATGACCAAGAAGCAGCAGACCAAGATGCACGCTGAGATCAATGCTCGAATCGAGCAGCACCTTCCCCTGGTGAAGCACGTCGTGTTCCAGGTGGCGGTGCACTTCCCCCGCCACGTCGACCGCGAGGAGCTGGCCCGGGCCGGCGCCCTCGGCCTGGTCGAGGCGTCCCGTCGCTACGACGAGAGCCGGGGCGTGCCCTTCGAGCGGTTCGCCGCTCAGCGGATCCGAGGCTCGATCCTCGACTCGGTCCGTGCTGCCGACTGGGCCCCCCGGTCGGTCCGCCTGCTCGCCCGCCGTCTCGAGGCCGCCGAGCAGCAGCTCGCCTCCGAGCTCGGCCGGGTCCCGACGATGGCCGAGATGGCCGCCGAGCTCAACGTGTCGATGGACGAGCTGGCCAAGTTGCAGGATCGCCTGTTCCGCTCGGTCGTCCTCGCCCTCGATCACGAGACGAGCGAGGACGGCGACGAGGAACTCACCCTGGTCGACGTGCTGAGCGACGCCGGCGCCGTCGAGCCCTGCGAGGAGCTCGAGAGCCGTGAGCTCCACACCTACCTGCGCGACGCGGTCGAGCTGCTGCCCGAGCGCCAGCGCCTGGTGGTCGTCGGCTACTTCCTCGAGGGTCGCACCTCCCAGGAACTCGCCGACTTCCTCGGCGTCACCGAGTCGCGGATCTCCCAGCTCCGCTCCGAGGCCCTGCGCAACCTGAAGCTCGGCATCGAGGCCCAGTACGACGACTCGGCGGCGGTC
>JBPEXC010000484.1:0-2114 GCA_052032035.1 Acidimicrobiales bacterium
GACCCGGTCGTTGTCGTTCGGGTGATCCTCGTCGAGGTGATCTTCGTTGAGGTAATGCAGTGCCGCGAGGTGGCCGTCGATCAGATCGCTCACATGGAGATAGTCGCGCACACAGGTGCCGTCGGGCGTCGGGTAGTCGTCGCCGAACACCTCGACCCGGTCGAAGCGGCCGGCGGCCACGCCCATCACCCGGGGCAGGAGCGTCTGGGGCGGCCCGGTCGGCGACTCGCCGAGGAGGCCGGACGGGTGGGCGCCGATCGGGTTGAAGTAGCGCAGCGACATCGCCCGCCACTCCGGGTCGGCGGCGCACACCTGGGCGATCGCCTGCTCGGCCATCGCCTTCGACATGCCGTAGGGGTTGGTGGGGGCGACCGGGGTGGCCTCGGTGATCGGGCCGGTGCCGCCGGTGCCCTCGCCGTAGACCGTGCACGACGACGAGAACACCAGGCGCTTCACGCCGGCGGCCCCCATCACGTCGAGCAGGGTGACCGTGCCGCCCACGTTGGTGCGCAGGTAGCCGGTGGGGTCGCCGGTCGACTCGCCGACGAACTTGCGGCCGGCGAAGTGGATCACGGCGTCGACGGGCCCGCCGATCGGGGCCGGGTCGAAGGCGGGGGCGAGCGACACCGGATCGGTCACGTCGCCCTCGAGGAACAGCATCGGGCGGCTGAGGCGAGCGATGCGCTCGAGGGCGATCGGCGACGCGTTGGAGAAGTCGTCGATGCCGACGACGGTGTGGCCCTGCTGTTGCAGCGCCACACAGGCGTGGGACCCCAGGTAGCCCGCGGCCCCGGTCACGACGATCCGCATCGAGCGGCTCCCTCCGTCGGCCGAGCGGTTCTCGGTGGTTCGAGTGTCGGGTCCAGGGTCGCGCCGCTCGGGGCGTCGGGAAATGGGGGGTGCACCCGACATCGTTCAGTAGGCCCCGTGGCGTCGGGGGCTGAGGAGCTGGATGGCGGTGAGGAGGCAGATCTTGGTGTCCCACCGCAGGGTGCGGCCCCGCACGTAGTCGAGGTCGAGGCTCACCCGGGCCTCGAAGGGCAGGTCGCTGCGGCCGGCGGTCTGCCAGTGGCCGGTGAGGCCGGGGCGCACCGACATGATCTCGCGGAAGGCGTCGCCGTAGCGGTGGGCCTCGTCGAGCAGCTTGGGGCGGGGGCCGACCATGCTCATGTCGCCCCGCAGCACGTTGATCAGCTGGGGGAGCTCGTCGAGGCTGGTGCGGCGCAGGACGCGGCCGACGGCGGTGACCCGGGGGTCGTCACGCAGCTTGAACTCCCGCTCGAGATTGCGAGCGGCGGTCCCGGCGGCGGCGAGGCGCTCACGCTGACGGTCGGCGTCGACCATCGTGCGCAGCTTGAGGGCGTGGAAGCGGGTGCCGTCGCAGCCGTGGCGCTCGCTGCGGTAGATGGCGGGGCCCCGCGACGAGAGCCTGACCGCGAGCACCAGCACGACGAGCAGGGGCAGGGTGACGAGGAGCAGGAGGCCGGCCACGGCCACGTCGAAGGCCCGCTTTCGCCACGCGTCGTGGCGGCCGGCCGGGAGCCGGTCGAGCGAGCGGGGGTAGATCGCCGTCGGTTCGAGGGTGGTCATCGAAGGAACTCCGTGCCGCCCACGTGGCCGACAAGATAGGCGGCCAAAAGGCCCAGTGGCGATGGGCGGAATTGCCGTCCATGCTTGTCGCAGCATCTTCGGCTGACCTGGCTCGACGTCAGGTTCTCCCTGGTCAGGCTGACGTCACGTCAGCGTTGCACGAAGGCGACGCCTGGTCCGGCGGACCCACAGCCGCACCGGGCGGGGGAGACGACGCACCACGCGGCGCCGCAGCTCCGAGCCCCCCATCGCGGCGACGCGGCTGCGGCCCAGCCGGGGCGCGGTGCCGCCGTCGGCGGGGTCGCCGCCGGTGAACTCGATCGCCAGGAGGCGCACGGGTTCGTCACCCAGCGTGGCGAGCTGGTGGGTCTCGCCGGCGCCGTAGACGGCGGCGCCGCCGGGGCCGAGCTCGGCGTCGAGGGTGGCGAGGCGGCCGGCGAGGACGAGGAGGACGACGTCGTGGTCGTCGACGTCGGGATCGCCGACGAAGCCGGGGGCGAGGTCGACCCGCAGGATGCGGAGGC
>JBPEXC010000485.1:0-15646 GCA_052032035.1 Acidimicrobiales bacterium
CGCCGAGCTCGACGCCGAGCTCGGCGACGACCACTCCGCCGAGGCATACCGCGCCGTCGCCGACGCCGCCGTCGCCCTCGTGTCACGCGGACGGCTCCGTCCGGGGGTGACCGCCGGCGGACTCGATGCCTGGACCCTCACACCCGACGCCGACGAGCAGGCCCACTTCGAGGCCCTCGCCGCCGCCATGCCGGCGGCCGGCTACTGCGCAGCGGTGCCGACCGCCGACGGTCATCGCACCCTGACCGCCGCAGAGGCGGTGCGCCTCGCCGGCGACGCCCTCGCCGACGCCCTGGTCCGTTCGAGCGGGGCCGAGGTGGCCGCCGGGCACCGGGCCTTCGCCGGCCGTCGCCCGAGTGCGGTCGATCCCGCCCGCGTGCTCGACGACCTCCTCAAACGCAGTGGCGGCCGCACCCCGCTGCTCGCGCTGAGCATCGAGCCGCCGGCCGACGACGGCGGCACCTTCGTCGGTCGACTCGTGCTGCAGAGCCGAGGCGACGAACGGGTCGCCCGGGAGCTGGCGGCGCTGTGGCAGGCCCCCGAGCCGGTCCGACGCTCGCTCCACGCGCTCGAGCAGCACGTCCTGCTCACCCTCCGTCGGGCGGCGCGGGTGTGGCCACCGCTGGGCGCCCTGCTCGACCAGCCGATGCCGACCCACATGGCGCTCGGCGAGTCGGCGGTGACGGCGCTGGCGGGTGGCTTGACCAACGACCTCGGCGCCGCCGGTCTGACCATCGACTGGCCGGACGACCTCGTCACCGACCTGGTGCTGGCACCGGTGTTGGGCCGGAGCGCGACCCGATCCAGCGGCGGCCCCGCCCGCCGCAACAGCCTCGACCTGGCGTCGCTGGTCGAGCTCAACTGGCGGGCCAGCGCGGGCGGCGCCCCGCTCACCGCCGACGACCTGCGAGCGCTCGCCGACTCCGACCAGTCGGTCGTCCACCTGCGCGGTCGATGGGTCCGGGTCGACGCCGAACAGCTCCGCCGCCTGCGCAAGCCGCGCACCGTGAGCGCGACGGTGGCGTTGGCCGCGGCGCTCGGCGGCAACCTCACGATCGACGGGATCGAGGCCGAGATCGAGGTGGAGGGCCCGCTCGCCACGATCGGTGACCGCCTCAAGGGGCGTGACCCCCTCCACGAACTGGCGGCGCCGGCATCGATGGCGGTCGACCTGCGCCCCTACCAGCGACGCGGTCTGGCCTGGCTGAGCGAGATGGACGAGCTGGGTCTCGGCGGGATCCTGGCCGACGACATGGGTCTGGGCAAGACCGTGCAGGTCCTCGCCCTCCACGCCCTGCGGGCCGAACGCGACGGCGACGACGCCCTCCCGACCCTCGTCGTCTGCCCCACCTCGGTGGTCGGCAACTGGGCGCGTGAAACCGGCCGGTTCGCGCCGGGCACCCCGGTGATCCGCTACCACGGGGCCGACCGGTCCCTCGCCGACCTGTCGCCTCGGACGGTGGTGCTCACCTCCTACGGCGTCGCCCGTCGCGACGCCAAGCGGCTCGCCGAGGTCGAATGGGGCCTGGTGGTCGCCGACGAGGCCCAGACGATCAAGAACCCGACGGCCCGCACGGCCAAGGCACTGCGAGCGATCCCGGCCAGGGCCCGGTTCGCCCTCACCGGCACCCCGGTCCAGAACCAGCTCGACGACCTGTGGGCGCTCCTCGACTGGACCACGCCCGGCCTGCTCGGCCCCCTCAGCCGCTTCCGTCACGACATCGCCGCCCCGATCGAACGAGGTGGCGATGCCGAGGCATCGGCGCGGCTCAACCGACTGCTGCGCCCCTTCCTGCTGCGCCGCCGCAAGACCGACCCGGAGATCGCCCCCGACCTCCCGCCCAAGACCGAGACCGACGAGTTGGTGCCGCTCACCGCCGAGCAGGCGACCCTCTACCAGGAGGTGGTCGACCAGGTGATGGCCGAGATCGCCGCCGCCACCGGCATCGAGCGACGCGGCCTGGTGCTGCGGTTGGTCACCCGCCTCAAGCAGGTCTGCAACCACCCCGCCCATCTGCTCGGGGAGGACGACCCCAAGGGCGGTGAGCTGCCGGGGCGTTCCGGCAAGCTCGATGCCACCACCGACCTGCTGCAAGCGATCGTCGAGGGCGGCGAGGCCGCCTTGGTGTTCACGCAGTACGTCGCCATGGGGCGGCTCCTCGAGGCCCACATCGCCGCCCAGGGGCTGCGGGTCGCCTTCCTCCACGGCGGCCTCGACATCGCCGCCAGGGAGCGGCTGGTCGACGACTTCCAGCAGGGCCTGCACGACGTGCTCGTCGTGTCGCTGCGGGCCGGGGGCACCGGCCTCAACCTCACCGCCGCCACCCACGTCATCCACTTCGACCGCTGGTGGAACCCGGCGGTCGAGGACCAGGCGAGCGACCGCGCGTGGCGGATCGGCCAGGACCGACCGGTGCAGATCCACCGCCTGATCAGCGAGGGCACGATCGAGGATCGGATCGCCGCCCTGCTCGCCGACAAGCGGGCGATCGCCGAGGCCGTCGTCGGCGGTGGCGAGGGGTGGATCTCCGAGCTCGGCGACGACGAGCTGGCCGAGCTGGTCCGCCTCGGCGCCGGCGAGGACCACGAGCCCGACGACGGCGACGACCGCGACGACGATCCCGCCCCGGCCGACCCCGCCGAGGAGCGGTCGGGGGCCGACGCCCGGTGGTGAGCGGACCGACCCCTGGTCGCCCGTGGGGCCAGCGATGGCTCGACCGTTGTGAGACCTCGGACCGGTTCGGCCCGGAGGTGATCGACGTCGGTCGCACCTATGCACTCCACGACTGGCAACTCGACCTCCACCTCGAGCCCGGGCGGGCCGAGGCCACCGCCCGATCGGGCCCCCGGGTCAGTCACGACGTCGCGGCCGCCCATCCCCCGCTCGACGACGCCGAGACCTCGGTCCTGCTCGACCTGATCGCCGGGTCGGGGGCGCAGACGGCCGCCCTGCTCGACCGCGAGCTGGAGCCGGTCCTGCTCGAACGGGCCGCCGACCGCGGGGTCGACCTCCTCCCCCATCCCGCCCAGATCGACCTCTCGTGCAGCTGTTCGCGCCGCGACGGCACCTGCAAGCACCGAGCGGCCTTGCTGTTCCTCCTGGCCGACGCCTTCGACGAGCAGCCCTTCGACCTCCTGCTGTTCCGCGGCCTCCCCCACGCCGAACTCGTGGAGCGAGTCGCCCGACGCCGGCGGGGCGAGCCCGACACGCCGGCGGCAGCGGCCGACCCGGCTCGACTCGGCGCCGACGATGCAGCCGTCGAGCCCGCGGCGCCGTCGTCCGCCTCGGCCGCGACGCTGCGCGAGGCATGGACCACCGCACCGGCCGACCTGCCTCCCTCCCTCGACCGGGCCGTCGATGCCACGGCGCCGGACTGGGGGACCCCGCCGGAGACAGCACCCTTCACCGCCGAAGGGCTGCGGGAGCTCGTGGTCGACGCGATGGAACGAGCCCGCCGCCTCGGCGAGGGCCCGTCCCACCTCGACCTCGACATCCGGACCGACCTCGCCCGCCGCACGGCGGACGCCCTGGCCGCAGGGGACGACGAGCGGGTGCGGACGCTCACCAAGCGAGCCGGGGTGTCGCCGGCCGAGGCGCGGGCCCGGGCTCGCGGCTGGGAGCGCGCGGGGGCCGCAGGGGTCGAGGCGGTGATCGACCCGGTCGAGACCGAGCGGATCGACGACACCACCACGTGCCGCCGCCTCGCCGACGGTCGCTGGTTCACCTTCGTCAAGGAGTCGGGGCGGTGGCAGCTCGAGGCCGGCCCCTTCGCCGACAAACCCGAGGGTGCAGGACCCAGCGACGATGGGGAGTTCTCCCGGGGCCAACTCGGGTCGAAGGTGTCGCCCGACTCCCCGTCCTGAGCTGACGGAAGTCCTACACTGGACGACATGCGCCGCCCCGCCGATGACGGACTCATCCCCAACGAGAAGCGTGTGCTCCTCGCCGCCGACTCGCTCGCGTCGGCCGGTGAGGAACAGTTCCATGGCTACGCCCTCGCCGGCGAGCTGCGTCGGGCGGAACCCCACACCCGGGTGATGGCGTACAGCACGCTGTACCGCTGCCTCGCTCGGCTGATGGAACGCGGCTTCGTCTCGCAGTCGGACACCGAGATCGAGGTGTCCGGCGGACCCCCTCGGCGCGTGTTCGTGCTCACCGGCGACGGTCGCGCAATGGCCCGCGAGCTCCGCTCGGAGGGTGCCGCCGAGGGCCTCATCTGGGGCCTCGCCTGAGCGTTCTCGCAAGGGGCGGTCACCCGACCGCGCATCGTGGTGTTCCGCCACCCAACGTGTGCACTCAATCCTGAGTTTCTTGCGAGCCGTCACCGCGAGGGGCCCTGCTCGGCGGTAGTGTCGCGACCGGGCAAGTTGTGGAGGTTCCCATGTTCTTCTTCACGACCACGGCGGACTCGCCGAGTCGGGAACACACGTCGTGGCGGCGATTCCTCGCCGCCACCGGTGCAGCGATCGGCATGACCGCGCTCGCGGCGATGCCGGTGGCCGCCCAGGACGACAGCGGCGGCGTCGAGGCCCCGTGCGAGTCGGTCGACTTCGGCGACGTGAAGCTGAAGGTGGGCGGCAACGCCTACACGCAGACCCTGCCGATCTACCTCCCGCCGGGTCTCGTCGAGATCCCCGAGGCCCGCAGCTGGGACGGGTACCCCGGCCGCGAGAACGCCCAGCAGACCAACGAGATCTGGGAACTGCAGTTCCTCGATGCCGACGGCAACGTCATCGCCGTGTCCGAGCCCTCGGGCGATGTCCCCGACAACGTCGAGGAAGGCGTCTGGGTCGGCTCGCTCGGCACCGTGGAGCTCACCGAACCTGCCTACGGCGTGCGTGCCCATCACCGTCCCGACCTCCAGCCCGACGTCCAAGCCGGGTCGGTGTACCCGTCGGCCATCACGATCTGTGCGGCCACCAGCGTGGTGACGCCGCCGGTCGAGACGACGACCACCACCGTGCCCGAGGTGACGGTGCCGCCGACGACCGAGGCGCCCTGCCCGGTCGACGCCGAGGGCAACCCGGTCGACCCCGAGGACCCCGACTGCCCCACCCCGTCCGGCCCGACCACCGTGCCGGCGGATCCGTGCCCGGTCGACGGCGAGGGCAACCCGATCGATCCCGAGGACCCCGACTGCCCCACGCCGGCGGGTCCGACCACGGCGCCGCCGACGACGGCTGCGCCCACGACCGTGCCCGCCCCGGCCGGCCCCTCGACCCTGCCGGTCACGGGTTCGACGACCTCGGTCTGGTTGCTGACCAGCGCCTGGTTGCTCGCCGCCGGCGGCACCGCCCTGGCCTGGGTCCGCCACGTGCGCCCGGCCCGCTCCTGACCGCCTCCTCGGCGGCCACCGGGGGCGCGGCGGTCCGCGCCGCGTCCCTCGTCAAGCGATTCGACGACTTCGTCGCCGTCGCCGGCATCGACTTCGAGATCGCGCCCGGCGAGACCTTCTCGCTGCTCGGCCCGAACGGTGCCGGCAAGAGTTCTACGATGCGGATGGTGTCGACGGTGTCGCCACCGACCTCGGGCGACCTCGAGGTCCTCGGGATGTCGTCGGTGCGCGAAGGCCGCGAGATCCGGGCCCGGCTCGGCGTCGTGCCCCAGGACGACAACCTCGACACCGAGCTGACCGTCCGCCAGAACCTGGTGATGCACGCCCGCTACTTCGGGTCGTCGCGCGCCGACGCCGCGGCCAAGGCCGACGAGCTGCTCGACTTCGCCCAACTCGCCGATCGGGCCGACGCGAAGGTCGACCCGTTGTCGGGCGGGATGAAGCGTCGGCTCACGATCGCCCGCGCACTGGTCAACGATCCCGAACTCGTCCTCCTCGACGAGCCGACGACCGGCCTCGACCCGCAGGCCCGACACCTGCTGTGGGAGCGCCTGTACCGACTCAAGGAGTCGGGCGTGACGCTCCTGCTCACCACCCACTACATGGACGAGGCCGAGCAGCTGTCGGACCGGCTCGTGGTGATGGACGGTGGCAAGATCGTGGCCGAGGGGTCGCCGAGCGAGCTGATCGGCCGCCACACCTCGCCCGAGGTGCTCGAGCTCCGCTTCGGCGGCGACCGGCCCGACTTCGACGCCCCTCCCCTGGCCGACCTCGGCCTGCGGACCGAGCCGCTCCCCGACCGGGTGCTGATCTACGCCGACTCCGGCGACGAGGTGCTGCGGGTGCTGCGCGACCGAGGGGTCGCCCCGACCGGCAGCTTCGTGCGCCGATCGACCCTCGAGGACGTCTTCCTGGCGCTGACCGGCCGCCGGTTGGTCGACTGAGCGATGACCGCTCTCGCCGAACCCCGACCTCCCGGCGACCTCGCCGGCATCGGACAGTTCTGCGCCGTCCAGTTCACCCGGTTCCGGGCGGCCGGCTTCAGCGCCCTGCTCGCCGGGGTGGCGAACCCGTTGTTCTTCCTGTTGGCGATCGGCATGGGTCTCGGCTCCCAGATCGACGGCGCCGACCTTCCCACCGACGACTACCTGTCGTTCGTCGGCGCCGGCGTGGTCGCCGCCTTCGCCTTCACCCAGGGCGCCGGGCTCAGCATGTGGCCCACGATGGCGGCGGTGAAGTGGGAGGGCACCTACGACGCTGCGCTGACGACGCCGCTCACCGTCCGGGCGCTGGCGGTCGGCCACGTGGCCTGGACCGGGATCCGGGCCGCGATCATGGCCGCCCTCTACCTGGTGGCCCTCGTGCCCTTCGGCGTGATCGCGTCCCCGGCCGCCGTGCTCGCCGTGCCCGCAGCGGCGCTGAGCGCGATGACCGCGTCGGCGCCGTTGTCGGCCTACAGCGTCACCCGCGACACCGATGCGTCGTTCTCGGTGATCATGCGCGTCGGCGTCACCCCCCTGTTCCTGTTCTCCGGCGCCTTCTTCCCGGTCGACCAGTTGCCCGACTCGATCGAGTGGGTCACGTGGTTGGTGCCGCTGTGGCACGGGGTCGAGCTGTGCCGGGGGTTGATCACCGACACGATCGGCGTCGGCGACGCCCTCGTCCACGTCCTCGTCCAGCTCGCGGTGGCGGGCGCCGGCACGCTCGCCGCCGTCCGCACCTTCGGTCGGCGGTTGTCGTCGTGACCGCGCTGCGTCGGCCGCCGACGGCCACCACCTCGGTGCTCCGGGTGCTGGAGCGCAACGCGCTGAGCTATCGCCAGCTGTGGATGCCGCTGCTCGCCGGCTTCGTCGAGCCCCTCCTCTACCTGCTCGGCCTCGGCGTCGGCGTCGGCGCCCTCGTCGGCGACATCGAGGTCGGCGGCGAGACGGTCGGCTACGCCACCTACGTGGTGCCCGGCATGATCGCGGCGTCGGCGATGAACGGCGCGCTCTTCGAGGCGACGTTCAACTTCTTCTACAAGTTGCGCTACGCCAAGACCTTCGACACCCTGCTGACCGCACCGATGCGCCTGGTCGACGTGCTGGTCGGCGAGGCGGCGTTCGCCGTGCTCCGCGGCGTCGTCTACGCGGCGGCGTTCGTGCTGGTGGCGGCCCTCCTCGGGTTGACCCCGAGCCCGTGGGTGATCGCCACGATCCCGGCGGCGCTGCTGATCGGCCTCGCGTTCTCCGCCGTCGGCTACGCCCTCACCACGTTCCTGCGGACCTGGCACGACTTCGACTACGTCAACCTCGTCATCCAGCCCCTCTTCCTGGCGTCGACCACGTTCTACCCGCTCGACGTCTACCCCGGCTGGGCCCGACCGATCGTGCAGGCCACGCCGCTCTACCACGGCGTCGCGCTGTGCCGGAACCTCACCCTCGGGTCGCCGGGGCTCGCCGATCTCGGCCACGCCGCCTACCTGGTGCTGCTGGGCGTCGGCTGCCTCCTGGTCGCTCAGCGGCGGCTGGGCCGGATGCTCGCCGCCTGACGGTCACCCGGCCGCTCTACCTGCCGGGCCGACCGCGGGGCTACCGTGCTCGACATGGCCGACTTCGAGTACACCGACCTGTTCCCTGTGGGTCCCGACACGACCGAGTACCGGTTGTTGTCGACCGACGGCGTCGAGACCGTCGACCTCGGGGGCACCGAGTTCCTGAAGGTGTCCGACGCTGCCCTGCGCTCGCTCAGCGCGGCGGCGATCAAGGACATCTCCCACCTGCTGCGCTCCAGCCACCTGGCCCAACTGGCCAAGATCCTCGACGACCCCGAGGCGTCGTCCAACGACCGCTTCGTCGCTCGCGAACTGCTCCAGAACGCCAACATCGCGGCCGGTTTCGTGCTGCCCGGTTGCCAGGACACCGGCACCGCCATCATCAAGGGCAAGAAGGGCCAGTACGTCCTCACCGACGGTGACGACAAGATGCCGCTCGCCGGCGGAGTGTTCGACACCTACCAGCAGTCGAACCTGCGCTACTCGCAGATGGCACCCCTCACGATGTGGGACGAGGTCAACACCAAGACCAACCTGCCCGGCGAGATCAAGATCGAGGCGATCCCGGGCAACGAGTACAAGTTCCTGTTCATGACCAAGGGCGGGGGCTCGGCCAACAAGAGCTACCTGTTCCAGGAGACCAAGGCACTGTTGAACCCGACGTCGCTGCGGGCCTTCCTCAACGAGAAGCTGCGTCTGCTCGGCACCTCGGCCTGCCCGCCCTATCACCTGGGCCTCGTCATCGGCGGCACGTCGGCCGAGCTGGCGGTCGAGACCGCCAAGCTGGCCTCGGCCCGCTACCTCGACGCCCTCCCCACCGAAGGTTCGGCCACCGGCCACGCCTTCCGCGACCTGGAGATGGAAGCCGAGGTGCTCGCCCTCACCCAGAGCTTCGGCATCGGCGCCCAGTTCGGCGGCAAGTACTTCTGCCACGACGTCCGGGTGATCCGCCTGCCTCGCCACGGCGCCTCGCTGCCCGTCGGGCTCGCGGTCAGCTGCTCGGCCGACCGGCAGGCCAAGGCCAAGATCACCGCCGAGGGCGTCTTCCTCGAGCAACTCGAGACCGACCCGGCGAAGTACCTCCCCGAGGTCGAGGCGGGCGAGCTCGGCGGCGACGTGGTGCGCATCGATCTCGACCAGCCGATGGAGGCGATCCGGGCCGAGCTCAGCAAGTACCCGGTGAAGACCCGCCTGTCGCTCACCGGCACGCTCGTGGTCGGCCGCGACATCGCGCATGCCAAGATCAAGGAGCGGCTCGACGCCGGCGAGGAGATGCCGCAGTACCTGCGCGACCACCCGATCTACTACGCCGGCCCGGCCAAGACCCCCGAGGGCTACGCCTCCGGTTCGTTCGGGCCGACGACGGCCGGCCGGATGGACTCCTACGTCGAGCAGTTCCAGGCCGCCGGCGGCTCGATGGTGATGTTGGCCAAGGGCAACCGATCCCAGGCCGTCACCGACGCCTGCAACCGCCACGGCGGCTTCTATCTCGGCTCGATCGGCGGCCCGGCCGCCCGCCTGGCCAAGGACTCGATCCGCAGCGTCGAGGTGCTCGAGTACCCGGAGCTCGGCATGGAGGCGATCTGGAAGATCGAGGTGGAGGACTTCCCGGCGTTCATCGTCGTGGACGACAAGGGCAACGACTTCTACGCCGAGACCTCCCGTCCGGTCGACCTCTCCCTCGGGGGCAAGGCCGAAGGCAGCTGACAGCCGAAGGCAGCTGACAGCCGAAGGCAACTGACCCGTCAGGTCGGGGCGGCGAGGAACGCCCGGACCTCGGCCAGGAACAGCGGCCAGGCCGGCTCGTCGGCCGACAGGATGTGGTTCCGCCCCGGCAGGGTGACCAGGCGCCCGTCGGGCAGCGCAGCGGCGAGTTCGCGGGCGGCCTCGACGGGCACCCGCAGTTCGTCGCGAGCGTGGAGCACCAGCACCGGGCACTCGACCCGCGCCGCCTGGTCGAGCACGTCGATCTCGGCGAACGCCTCGAGGAAGCGGGCGGCGTTGGAGGCGGAGGTGGTGCGCCGTTGGAGATCGTTGAAGTCGGCCCACTGCTCGAGGGTGCCGTCCGGCATGAACTGGGAGGTGAACACCTGGCGGAACGCCGGGTCGTCGTTGCCCCACCCGACCCTGGCCAGCTCGGCGTGGAGGCGTGCCTCCTGGCGGGCCTCCGGCGTGTCGGCACGAGCGAGCCGGCCGAGGCCGTAGGCGCCCCACAGCACGATGCGCTCGACCCGCTCGGGGTTGGCGGCGGCGTAGGCGATCGCGACGGCGGCCCCCTGGGAGATCCCGAGGAGGGGGAAGCGGCGCAGACCGACGGTGTCGACGACGGTCGCCAGGTCCTCCACCCAGGCGTCGAGGTCGAAGCGATCGACGTCCCAGTCGGAGAGGCCGCACCCCCGTTCGTCGTAGCGGACCAGCCGGTGCTCGGCCGCCAGCGCCTCGAGCCAGTGGGACCAGACCGGGCTCCGGCCGTCGTGGTCGAGGTGGGTCATCCAGTTGGCCGCCTTGACCAGGGGCGGACCCTCGCCCGAGATCGCGAGCGCGATCTGGGTGCCGTCCGCCGTCCGGCAGAACCGGACCGCCTGCCCGACGCCCTCGGCCGCGACGCTCCGCCCGGGTCCGGCGAGGTCGGGGTCCTGCCGCAGGACGGCGAGCTCGAGGGCGGCGAGCTCGGCCGACGGTTCGACGCCGAGGGTGTCGACCAGGCGGCGCCGGAGGGCCCGGTAGTGCTCGAGGGCGTCGCTCTGGCGACCCGCGGCGAACAGACACCGCATCAGGGCAGCGACGGGGCGCTCCCGCTCGGGGTGGGCCCGCACGTGGGGCTCGGCGAGCGCGATCGCCTCCCGGTGCCGTCCGAGATCGGTCAGCGCCTCGATCCGGGTTTCGATCGCCTCGACCCGCAGTGCCCCCAACCGCGCTCGCGCCTCGAGGAGGTCGACGTGGTCGAGCCCGCCGAAGGGTTCGCCCCGCCAGAGCCCGAGCGCGTGCCGGGTGGCCTGTTCGGCGTCGGCGGGGGCGGCGATGCGAGCCGCCTCGACCAGGTCGACGAAGCGAGCGACGTCGAGATGATCCGGCGGGCAGCGCAGTCGATAGCCGAGGTCGGTGGTCTCGATCGTGAGGGGCGGTTCGAGCAGGCGCCGGGTGCGCGACACCACGGTCCGCAGGGCCGCAGCCGGGTCGGCCGGCCCCTCGTGCCCCCAGAGCCACTCGACGAGCTGATCGGCGGCGACGACCTCGCCCGGACGACTCCCGAGGGCCGCCAGCAACTGGCGCTGCCGACCCGACGGCGGCCCCGTCCCGGCGGTGCCGGCGCCGAGGAGTTCGACGGAGCCGAGCAGCGAGAGGTGCACCCCCGCATGATGTGGCGGCGGGGCCGCTCGTGACAACCCGTCGGGGTCGCCGAATCAGGCCTCGATCGCCACGACGGCGTAGACGCCGTCGTCCGGGATCATGACGCGGACGCGGTCGTCGGCCACCCCGGCGCTCCGGACCACGTCGATCAGGCCGTCGATCGACCGCGGCTGGATGTAGGGCCACTGGACACACCGCATCACGAAGTCGAGCTGGGGGTGGGAGTCGAGCATGTTGGCGAGCACGACGAGGCCGCCCGGCGCCGCGTGGCGGAGCGCCGTCTCGAGGAACGACGACGCGCTCGGGATGCCGGCCGGCGCCTCGTCGGGCAGGTACTCGAAGAAGCCGAGGATGTCGACGAGGTCGAACCCCTCGCCCGGCGACCGATCGGCGAGGGCCAGGAGGTCGACCGAGCGTCCGCTCCAACGGTCACCGACCCCGTGCCGGCGGGCCTGGTCATGCCCGAGGTCGAGCGCCTCCGGGTCGTGATCCCACTGCTGCACCGTGCAGTCCACGCCGGTCTGGACGAGCCGCTCGGCGGAACGGGCGACGGGGACCGTCGCGCCACTGCCGATCGACAGCCAGCGGGTCGCCGGGGCCCCGGCGAACCGTTCGACCAGCAGCGCCGAGAGGATGGCGGCGCGGGACCGGATCCCGACCGCATCGGCCACATGGCTCCAGACCCGCCAGTCGTCGTCGCTCGGGGCGGCGCCGCCGTCGAACGGCAGCCGGTCGGCCCACGGGTTCTGCAACGGCCACAGGGCGCGTGCGGAGGGAACGTGTTCACGCCACCGCCCCATGTAGGCGAAGTCGAACGCCGCATCCGCGGACTCGCTCGCGCCCCACCACTGCTCGAGCACGTCGTGCCCGGCGGCGAGTCGTGACCGACCCTTCGGCCCGGCCAGCGGCCGCTCGCTGCGATCGACGCCGGCCTCGACCAGCGCCCGCATGTGATGGGCGATGGTCCGGTTGACGAACCAATGGTCGGCCGGGTTGCGTTGTGCGACCCGGTCGATCGTGGCGACGACCCGGACGTCGACGCCGAGATCGAGGCGATCGATCGGCTGACTGCCGAGCAGTTCGGTGTGGTCGTCGACGTAGCGGAGGGAAGGCGCCGGCGGGCGCGGGGGCGACGAGAGTTCGGGGGACATGGGACACTCCTTGGGAACGGGGAAGGAGCAGCACGCTGACGAGGTCGCGCATCGCCGGCGTGTCAGGCCCGTGTCACCGTCGTGTCGCCCGTCGTCCCCGTCGCCCGCCGGCGGGACGGCCGACTACTCGGTGATGCCGAGCGATGCCGGCAGCACCGCGCCGAGGATGCGGTCCCAGTCGTCCACGCCGCACCCGTTCGCCCGGTCGATCACGGTGTCCACCGCGGCGTCGTCGAACGTGCCGGTGATGTGGGCCTCGTCGGGTCCGCCGTAGATCTCGGTGCAGACACGATCCTCGGGTACCCCGTCGACCAGTCGGGCCTTCGCCTCGTCCTCGGCGAGGGCGGTGCAGGCGGCCTGCTCGTCGATGTCGACGTCGCCGGTGACGGTCGCGGTGTCGCCGAGACAGGAGACCGTGTAGCTGACCGGGTCGGCGTCGGGGTGGGTGACCTCGATCTCGAGGGTGGCGATCGGATAGGGGCCGGCGCCGAGCGGGAGGTCGTCGTCGACGGGCACCGTCTCGTCGACGGTCGAGGCGGGGGTCTCGGTCGTGTCGGGAGCGGCGGCCGGTTCATCGGCGGCGTCGGAGGATGCGCAGGCGGTCGCCAGCAGGCCGATTGCGAGGGCGGCGGGCACGAGGCGGAGGGTGGTGGGGTTGTTCATGACGATGAGACGACCCGAGTGCTCGGTCTGGTTCCCGGCCGCCCAGGATTTTTCACATCACCTCGGTGATGCTCCCCTGCTACATCACCTCGGTGATACTCCCCTGCTACATCACCTCGGTGATGCCTCCGTCGATCACGAGGACGTGGCCGGTGAGGTAGCGGTTGCGGAGGATGCCGATCACGCCCTCGGCGCAGTCGTCGGGGGTGGCCGACCGCGGGATCGGGGCGGCTGCAGCGATCGCCGCGTGCTGGGCGTCCCAGTCCTCGGTCCACGGCGTCGCCACCAGGCCGGGGGCGACCGCGTTGACCCGGATCGGCCCGTACGACTTCGCGAGCAGCTTCGTCATCTGGTTCAGCGCCGCCTTCGCCATCGAGTAGGCCATCGACGACCCGATCGGCCGCACCCCGGCCACCGAGGTGACCGTGATGATCGAGGGGTCGTCCGACGCTCGTAGGTGGGGGATCGCGGCCTTGGTCAGCCACCAGGTGCCGAAGACGTTCACCTCGAAGGTCTTGCGAAAGATGTCGTCGGTGAGGGCGTCGAGGTCGCCGTGGGGCACCACGGTCGTCCACCCGGCGTTGTTGACCAGGATGTCGATCCCACCGAACCGCTCGACGGTGGCGTCGATCAGCGCCTGACACTGCTCCGGGTCGGAGATGTCGCCCCGCACGTAGAGGGCGTCGCCCGGGAGCGACTCGGCGACCGCGGTACCCGCCTCGACCGACGACGACGAGTTGACCACCACCTTGGCGCCGAGCGCCGAGAGCCGCCGCGCGGTCTCCTCGCCGATGCCGCTCGACGAGCCGGTGACGATCGCGACCCGCCCTGCCAACTCGTTCGTGGTCCCCTGGAGTTGCTCTGATCCGCTGCTCATGGCGGCACCTTAGGACCGGTGGTCAATCTCCGTCATCTTGATCGGTGCACGACAACGGTTGCTTCTTCGGTCCGCCGGGCCGACGACACTTTGCCCATGCTGCTCAAGAGGAAGGCCCCGGCGGCCAGTCACGCCTCGTTCGATCACGCCCTGGCGGCGGCTCGCCCGTTCTACGATGCCCTGGCGTTCGCTGTCCTGGTGGCCGATCGCGACAACGTCCTGCGCTACCTCAACCCGACGGCGACGCGCGTCCTCGGCGCAGTCGAGTCCGACATGCGGGCGGCCTTCGGGGTCGGCGTCGACGACCTCGTCGGCGGATCGATCCACCGCTTCCACCACCGACCCGAGGCGGTCGAGTCGGTGCTCGACGGGACCAACGGCGGCTCGATGCCCCACGAGGCCCGCCTCCGATTCGGCGACATCGTCTTCGACGCCGTGATCGACCGGTTCCCGGACGCCGACGGCAACCATGTCGGCTTCCTCACGACGCTCACCGACGTGTCCGACCAGCTCGTCGCCGAACGACGGGCGGCCGAGTTCCGTGATCATCTGGCCAACGCCTCCGCCGCGGTCGAGCAGCTCAACGCGTCGATCAACTCGATCGCCAAGGACACCTCGATGACGGCCGAGATGGCCGCCGACACCGCCGCCGGCGCCACCGAGATCGGCACCCAGATCGCCACGCTCGACGCCCAGCGGGCCGAGATCGAAACGGCGATGGCGGCGATCAACGCCGTGGCCGAACAGACCAAGCTGCTGGCGCTCAACGCCACGATCGAGGCGGCCCGGGCCGGGGAAGCGGGCAAGGGCTTCGCCGTGGTCGCCGGCGAGGTGAAGGACCTCGCCAACACCACTGCGCAGGCCACCGACGAGGTGTCGGAACAGCTGGACACGATCACGGCGTCGATCACCAACCTGCGCAACGCCCTCGACACGATGGGGGCGACGATCCACGAGATCAACGGCCGCCAGACCAGCATCGCCGGCGCGGTGGAACAGCAGGGTGCCACCACCTCCGACATCGCTCGGACGATCTCGCTGGCCGTCGCCAACGCCTGACCGAGCCCGTCGGTCAGACCCGCCGACCGAGCCCATCGGTCAGACCCGCCGACCGAGCCCATCGGTCGATGCGTCGAGGACGCGCGCCAGCACCGACGTGAGCTTCTCCGCATAGGCGACGTCGAGGAACTCGTTCGGGCCGTGGGCGTTCGACTCCGGTCCCAGCACCCCGGTGATCACGAACTGGGCCGCGGGGAACGCGTCGCCCAGCATCGCCATGAACGGGATCGTGCCACCCTCGCCGTAGAGGCGCACCGGACGGTCGAACACCTCCTGCGAGGCGTCGTCGAGGGCGGTGGCGAGCCACGGCGCCAGTTCGGGGGCGTTCCAGCCGGCAGCGGCCTCCTCCGCCTCGAACCGGACGTGCGCCCCGTAGGGCGGATCGGCCTCGAGGGTCGCCGCGAGCTCGTCACGCACCGCGGCGGGATCGGCGCCGGGCGGGATCCGCAACGACAGGGCGAGCGCCGTCGTCGGCCGCAGCACGTTGCCGGCCGTCGCCGTGGGCGGGAGACCGTCGGCCCCGATCACCGACAGCGAGGGACGCCACGTCTTGTCGAGCAGGACCTCGGCCGGGCGCTCGGCCACGGTGCGGGCGCCCTCGACGAGGGGGATGCGTTCGAGCACGCCGTCGCCCAGTTCAGCGGCCACCGCCTCGGCCTCGGCTCGGCGGCCCGCC
>JBPEXC010000486.1:0-1599 GCA_052032035.1 Acidimicrobiales bacterium
GGCACCGACGACCTCCTCCTCGTGGTCTGGTCGATCGCCGTCGTCGTCGCTGCGTTCAGCGCTGCGACACGAGGTCGAGGACGTGCTCGGCGATCGCCAGGCTCGAGGTGGCGGCCGGCGACGGTGCATTCCGGATCGTGACCACCCCGTCGTGGTCGGTCACCCGGAAGTCATCGACCAGCGAACCGTCCCGGTCCACCGCCTGGGCCCGGATGCCCGACGGTCCCCGGGTCACGTCGTCCGGTCCGATCTCGGGCACGTACCGGGTGGCTCGGGCCATGAACGCCCGGATCGACAGCGAGCCCCACACCTCGGATGCCCCGGTGCGCCAGTGGCGGCCGGCCAGCCGCCAGAATCCCGGCCAGGTGAGGATGTCGAGCACGTCCCGCCCGTCGACGTCGGTGCGGGCGTAGCCCTCCCGGTCGAGGGCGAGGACGGCGTTCGGACCGACGTCGACGATGCCGTCGACGCGGCGGGTGAAGTGCACTCCCAGGAACGGATAGCGGGGGTCCGGCACCGGGTAGACGAGGCCGCGGACAAAGCGGCGTTTGGTCTCGTCGATCACGAGGTACTCGCCGCGGAACGGCACGATCCGCGGGCCGTCGGCCTCGTCGACCGAGGCCGCCACGCGATCGGCCTGGAGCCCGGCACACACGATCACCTGCCGGGCCTCGACGGGGCCCGCCGACGTGGCCAGTCGCACCGTCGTGGCGCCTCGTTCGATCCCGGTCACCGGCGTCGACGTGTGCACCGCACCGCCCGCGCCCTCCACGTCGGCCGCCATCGCCTGCGCCACGGCCACGTAGTCGGTGATCGCGGTCGCCGGCGAGTGGAGGGCGGCGATCCCGGCGACGTGGGGTTCGAGCTCCCGCATCGCCGGCCCCTCGAGCCGTCGCAGGCCCGGCACGCCGTTGTCGCCCGCGGTCCGCTCGAGGGCGTCGAAGCGATCGAGTTCGTCGCGGTCGACCGCCACGACGAGCTTGCCGCACTCGTCGAAGGGCAGCCGGTGCTCGGCGCAGAACTCCCGCAGCAGCGACCGGCCTCGTGTGCACAACGTCGCCTTGAGGCTGCCAGGACGGTAGTAGATCCCGGCGTGCACGACGCCCGAGTTGTGGCCGGTCTGGTGCGCACCGATCCGGGCTTCCTTCTCGAACACCGCCACCGCCGCGCCGGGTCGGCGCCGGGTGACCTCACGGGCGATCGCCACCCCGACGATGCCGCCCCCGACGACGGCCACGTCGAGCGTCGGCGGAACGCCGCCGGCAGCGGGGGGTGTCGACATGGCGCCGACGGTAGCGGAGGCGGTGGCGACGAACCGCTAGGGTTCGGTCGTGCCCGACGCTGCACCCGCCCCCACCGACCCTGCGGTCGACGACTACATCGACGCGTCGGACGGGTGGCCGGCCGAGATGGCGGCCCTGCGGCCACTCCTGCTCGAGCGGGGCCTCACCGAACAGCTCAAGTGGCGCAAGCCGTGCTACGACCTCGACGGCGCCAACATCGCGATCATGCAGGAGATGAAGGGCTTCCTGGCGCTGATGTTCTTCAAGGGCGCCCTGCTCGACGATCCCGACGGCCTGCTGCGGAGCCAGGGTGCCA